>CAXUNV010000051.1:0-7679 GCA_964252355.1 uncultured Chthoniobacterales bacterium
CCCCGGCTGCGCCCAGCAGCCGGAGCACCAAGTGATAACAACCGACCAGCACGAAATTCGCCGCCAACGTCAACGCCACGCCGAGCACCAACGCGAGCGGCAACAACAGCAGGACGCCGATGAACCCGAGGTTGAACCGCTTCTCCACGTCGAGGGCTGCCCGGTTATACGGCAGCGTCAAGGCCTGCAAGCCGAAGGCGAACAAGGCTTGGATGCCCAAGGTCAGCAGGAAGAAAGTCGTCGGCGCACCGAGGGAACCTTGCCCGGAGAAGCGGGCGAAAGTGGCCATCGGTTCGAAGAGGATCTCGCGGATAGTGGAAAAATAGGCGCGCACCCAGCCCACCTCCCGGCGGCGTTCCCACGACGGCACGGCGCCGTCGCCCAGGGCGGGGGTCAGAGCGCCCCTGGCTTGGACCGCCGCTCCGGGCGTCGTCACTGGCTCGGGCTCGGGCAGCGGTGGCGGCGGCATGCGCAGCCCGGGAAATTCCGCCAGCGGACGCCACGTGGGCATGCCCTCTTGCCAAGAGAGGTCGCCCGGCACGAACTGGCCTTGGTCCAACCCACGCTGCACCTCTTCCAGGGTGAACGTTCCGAGGTTTTGGCCGGCGCGGTTGATCCAGATCTTCATGCGGTACGGGCGTTGTAGAAGGTAACACCCCGGACGTCAAACTTCCGGCTGGTACGTTCCGGGTTGCGGGTTGCGCGTTCCGAGCGGGGCGGGGACCCGCAGGGTCCGGTCTTAGGGGAGCGCGGGCGTCCCCGCCCGTCAGAGGTTGCCCGGAAGCCGTAGGCTCGCTTCCCCTTAAGGGCAGCCCGGCGGCATCTCGCATGACTCGCTTTGCCCTACCGTGCCTTGCCCTACCAACCTTAGATGGGGGCGGCTCGCTCCAGTGGCTTCTCAACCAGAGACCAGCAACCTTCCATCACTCTTGGCAATCGTGCGCGATCGTGCGCAATCTTGGCAATGGGCCTTCCCCGCCCGTCACCGCCCCGCTTGCTCGTCACGGGTGACGATTTCGGCTCCAGCACGCGCGTCAACGAAGCGGTCGAGCGCGACCACGAACAAGGGTGGCTGCGGCACGCGGGCCTCATCGTCACCGGCCCCGCTTTGGCAGAAGCCCTACGCATCGCGCAGAGGTGCCCGGCGTTGACCGTGGGTCTGCACTTAACCCTCTGCGCAGGTCAAGCGGTGGAACCGCGTCGCCACTTGACGGATCGCGCGGGCGCTTTCCCGCGGCACCCCGGTTGGGCCGGGCTTCGCTACGCGTTCGATCCCCGCGTCCGCGAGGCGCTCACCGCCGAAGTCGAGGCGCAGTTTGCGCGGTTCCGCGACTTGGGCCTTTGCCCGGCCGGTTGGGACGGCCATGGCCATCTGCACCTGCACCCGAAGGTATTCCCCCGCGCGGTGCGGGCGGCGCGCGGGGAGTTTCGCTACGTGCGCTTGGTCAGATCGAAACCGGCGAGAACACCCCTAGAAAAAGTGTTTAACGGGTTGAGCGCGCTCGCCGCCCGGTCTCTGGCCGCAGACCTGGTCGTGACGACGCCGGAGCAGACGTTTGGGCTCCGGGACACGGGACGACTCGGCACCGCGGACCTACTCGCCGCCGTGGCGGCGGTCCGGCCCGGGGAGTTGGCCGAGCTTTACTACCATCCCGGTGAAGAGCAGCGCCCGCTGGACATCGGCCGGGCGCTCGCCACCGCCCAAGCACGCGGCGTCCTCCTGGTCGGGGCGGGCAGGGGCGATTGCGCATGATTGCCCAAGAATGCGCACGATTGCCAAGATTGACCGCAGACGGGCGCCGGTTCGCCCTGCGTCCTCCGGTTTGCTATTTGCGATCTGCGATCTGCGATTTCCCCGGCTCTGCCGCCGGCCGATAAGTCAAGGCGAGGATCCGGCGTTTTTTGCCGTCGTAACTCAGGGAATGAAAGTTGCGAATTTCTTCGAGGCGCCGCGCGCCGTTGAGCGTGTCGAGGAAAGTCGTGTAGCTCGCCGCGAGTTCGCAGGTTTCCAAGTAACGCGCGCGGAGGTTCTCGTCGCGGTACGCGTCCGGGTTTTGCCGTTCGAAGAGGTGGAACCGCAGCCAGCGCCGGTCCGTGCGGGAGACCCGTTGGGTCCGACGGAAAAAGGCGACGAACAACAGGAGCACCAAGTAGGTGTCGACCAAACCCTGCAGTTCGAGGTTGCGCGCAAACTCTTCGGCGTCGAGGCGCCGCAACCCGGCCTTGAACTGCAGGGCGGCGTGCAAAGCGTGGTTGATCTCCTCCACAAAAACGATCAACGACCGGATGTTGGATTCGGACAAGCCGGCGCGGGGGTCGTGATTCTCGAGCTGTTCGATCAGCCAACTCGAATAGTAGATGCCGACGTAGAGGCGGTCGTCGGCGGTGCGCAGGAACGTGCGCGCCAAGTCGCTGAGCTCGCGCGCCGACGCGCCCGCCAAGCGGGTGAGCTGGGCGCAGCGGGACCGGTCGATGAGGCACTCCTCGAGGTTGATGCCGACGCTGGCGTACGTGCGCTCGAACAGGCGCTGCACATCGCTAAAAAGAGTTGCGTTCATCCAAAAGAAGGCATGTGCCGGCTGTCGTTGAGGTCGAGCAGCTCTTCCGCCAACTGGTTGAGCGCCACCCGGCAATCGTGGAAACGGTCCGCCAAGTTCTCGAACAACCCGCTCATGTCGGAACGGCGCGCAACCTCGTGGGAGGCGACCGCCTGAAAACTGCGCCGGCCCACGTCTTCGTAAAACGCGCACGACGGCGCCCCCCGCAAGCTGCGCCGCTCGACGTTCTCGTGAAAGATGCCGGTGATGAACAGCGCGTAGTTGCCGATGTGGGCCCGGATGAGGAAAGCTTGGTAAGGCGAGGCGTCGCGCAGCGCGAGCAGCAGGTCCGAGACGTAGGCCGTCTGCACCCGGTCGACCGGGGAATGCACCCGCCCCATCTTCGTGAAACGTTCCAACAACGCCGCCACGTAATCGGCCAACGGGCGATCGTCGACGCCCGAGCGTTTCAAAGCCAGCCTGGCCAAAACGTAAAAGTAGAATTGCGGCGAAATGGTCAGGTTCGCCGGATTCTCCAACACCGCACGCGCCAAGGCGTCATGATCAAGAATCTCATCCCTCGTCTCGTCCTCCGTGAGCAGTTTGACCAGGCTCACCGCCTGGTTCTGGCGTTCGGCCAACGCCCGCACCATGAACGCGAAATCGTTCGCGGTGAAGCGTGCCCGACAGTTCGGCTGAATCATCGGGACTAAGGTTCTAGCAGCTCCCGTGCCCCGGTGGCAACCGAAAGCGCGGCACGGCGGACCGGCCGTTTATGGTTTGGCGTTCAGCGTATGGCTTGTGGGAGTTGGGGGTTGGGAGGTGGGAGTTCGGAGTTCGGAGTTCGGAGTTCGGAGTGCGGAGTTCGGAGTTCGGGGTTCGGGGTTCCGGGTTCCCGATTTCAGTTGCCGGCCTCTGGTCATTTGCGATTGGTGCTTTGCCATGCGCGCCGCGCGCCGCCTCCCTCCGCCCCTGACCGTGCCGCTCGCCGTGGCGCTCATCGTCACCGTTTGGGTCGGTTATTACGTCTGTGAAAGAGGTTTCGGCCGGCGTTGGCGCGGGTTGCTCGCCAGCGAATTCCAACGGTTCGGCTTGGTCATCAGCGTGCGCCGGCTCACCTTGGACCCGTTCCGCGGCCTCATCGCCCAGGATGTCGACGTCTTCCAAGATGAAGCCCGGGAGAACCTCCTCGCCCAGGTGAGTGACCTCTCGCTTGACGTCAACTACGCGGCGCTGCTCGCCCACGAACCGGCGCTCAATGCGGTGGACCTTCGCCACGCGCGGCTCTCCATCCCTTTGGGCAACGGTCGGGCCGGCCCGATCCGTCTACGGATCCGCAACGTGCAGGCGCGCGTTTATTTCGTCCCCGGCCGTATCGAGGTGCGCCAACTTAGTGGCGACGCGCTGGGGATCCGTTGCTCCGCGTCAGGCACCCTGATCAACCCGGCCAACTTTGCGGGTTTCCCCACGGATATGCACCCGCCGGCGGGCGGCAACGAGCACTTCTTGGATCGCCTCATCACCGAGGTGCAACGGCTGAAGCCTGCCCGCGGCTCGCCGCCGCAGCTCTCCTTTACATTCCAGGGCGACATGGCTGACCTCGGTTCGTTGCGCATCCAAGATGGCGCCCTCCAGGCGCGCCAACTGGACCGGCTCGGTTACCGACTGAGCGATCTCCGCGGCGAGTTCAAACTTGAGAACGGGCACTTGGACGTGCGGCAACTGGTCATCCGGGACGACTACGGCGAGGCTTCGGCGTCAGGCTCCTGGGACTTCCTCACCGGCGAACAGACCTTCGGCGTGCGCAGTTCTCTCAACCTCACGGCGTTCCTTGCGCCCGACCCGCGGTGCGGTTGGGCGCGGGACTGGGCCTTTGAACGCGCCCCGTTTGTAGAGATGACGGGAACGGTCCGCGCAGATGGTCACGTGCGGTACCTCGGCAAGGTGTCGTGCGACGGGTTCACTTACCGCAGCGTCCGGTTCGGGGGGTTGCGCGCCGCCTTCGCCAAGAACGGCTCGGCTTGGATGGTGACGGACGCCGAGGTGACCCACCGGAGCGGCACCGTGACCGGCGAAGTGATGCGGCGACCCGGCGAGTTCCGGGTGCGTCTGCAATCCGGCCTGCGTCCGGACGAGGTTGGACCGCTGCTGCCGGCCGCGTTCCGGGAAAAGTTGGCCCAATGGGAATGGGAGGCTTCGCCCGTGCTGCAGATCAACCTGCACGGCCCGGCGCCCTTGTGGGAACACCTCAGTGGCGACGGTCAGCTTTCCGTCGGCCGCACCAAAGTACGGGGCATGACGATAGACTCCGGGCACGCCCGGTTCGGGCTGACGGACGGCATCCTTGAGGTCACCGAGGCGCGCGCCTCGCGTGACGACGGCGAATGTTCCGCGGCCTTCACGTGGGACCCTATCCGCGGCCACGTGCAACTGGCCTCCCTGCACGGCCGATTTCCCGCCCCGTTCCTCGCCGCTTGCCTGAACCCCGAGCTGGCGCGCAACCTCGAGGCGTTTGCTTTCAGCGACCATCCCGCCTTCGACGCCGAGGCGGACGGCGCCGGAGGTTTGCGCGCGCGACTGGAAACCGCCAAACCCGTCGAGCTGCGCCTGCCTGTCGGCGCACTTCGTTTCACCTCCGCCCGCGCCGAAGTGAACGCTCCGGCGCAATCCCCGATGACGGCGCGCTTCGCCGGCGAACTCGGCGGCGGGACGGTCACGGCGGAAGTCGCCGGATTCGCCGGCGGGGCGGAGGACGGCACGGCGACGGTCCAACTCTCCCACGTGCACCCCGCGGCAGCTTGGCGCGACGTGCCGCCGTTCTTTCCCGCTTCCGGATCGGTCTCGGGCACGGTCTCGGTCGATCGCGCGGCGCCACTCGCCGCCGGGGAAGTTGCGCAGAACACCCGCGCCTCCGTGACGTGGCAAGGCGTGCGCCTGACCGAAGGTACCGCCACCCGCGCCTTTGCGGCCCAACTTCGGCGGTTCGGGTTGGTCGAACCCGCCGATTTGACCCTAACCGTTGCGCAGGACGCCTCCGGCACCCGGGTGCAACGGTTGGAGGTCGTCTCGGAAGGGCACCGGTTGAACCTTCGCGGGGAGGTTGGTGTCCTAGGTTTCCCCATGAATTTGGCAGGTGACTACGACGGCAAAACGCCCGTGCGCCTGGCCGGCAGCCCCGTCGATCCCGAGTGGGAGATCGGCGGCTCGCCCGTGCCTTGAAACGCTCCCCCCTGTCCGCGAGGATGCGCACCTTGAAAACCGAGCGTGGGCGGCGGCACCCGCCGAGCGCCCTTCGCGACGCGCCGTTGCTCGGCGCGCACATGTCGACCGCGGGCGGCCCGGCCAAGGCGTTGGCGCGCGGGCGTGACCTTGGCTGCACGGCCGTGCAGATTTTCGTGAAGAACAACGTGCAATGGTTCGCCAAGGACCTCCCACCGGCCGAGGCCGCGGCCTTTTTGGATTACCCGGACCCACCCCGGATCGTGTTCGGGCACGCGGGTTACCTGATCAACCTGGGCGCGGCGAGCGCTGAGCTTTTTGAAAAGTCGTTGCGCAGCCTCCGGGAAGAACTCGTCCGGGCCGACCAGTTGAAACTGCCATTTCTGGTGTTGCACCCTGGCGCCCACCTTGGCCGGGGTGAGGCGGCCGGGCTTGCGCAGGTTGCCCAGGCCCTTGATGCCGTCTTTGCCGACCTGCCGGGCGGCCGTTGCCAAATCGCGTTGGAGGTGACGGCTGGCCAAGGCACCTCGCTCGGCCACACGTTCGAGCACTTGGCCGAAATCCTCGCGCGCTGCCGCACGCCGGAGCGTTTGGCGGTCTGCCTTGACACCGCCCACCTTTTCGCCGCCGGGTTTGATCTACGGACAGCCAAAGATTTCTGGAACGTGATGGCGCGCTTCGACGCCACGATCGGTCGCGAGCGCTTGGTGGCGTGGCACCTGAATGATTCCAAAACGGCGTTGGGCTCGCGGGTCGATCGTCACGACGCCATCGGCAAAGGCCGCATCGGCCTGACGCCGTTCCGCGAGATCATGCGGTCGCCGGAGTTCCGCAACGTACCCAAAGTGTTGGAAACGCCCAAGGGGCCTGACGAAAAGGCGGACGTCGAAAACCTGCGGGTACTGCGGGAGCTGGCGGCGAGGTAAGAAGCCGGAACTCGCGGGCGACCCGGTGGGGTGGGCGCGGGACGCGCATCGCCCATCGAAAAAGATAAATGGCAGATGGCCCAACCGGGCCGCCGTTCACAGGTGACCCGGTGGGGCGAAGACCCGGCCCGCTGACGATCGCGGCATCGCCGAAAGGCCAACGCGGGGCGGTCTAAGCCGGCGCGAGCGATGCTTTCGGCGCCTTCACCTCAGTCGATTTGGCCCCTCCCGCCTTTTTCTTCCCGCATCCTGCTTTACTGGCAGGCCTACCGGCTCAAACCGCCCGCCAAGCGTTTTTCGGCGAGGGTCGCTCCGGTCTGCCGGCCGGGTTTTCGCCCCACCGGGTCGTCCGCGAGTTCCGGCCCCGCGCGGAACCGGAAGCACGGAACGCGGAACTCGGAACCGTCTTTCCTTCCGGCTTCCGGCTTCCGGCTTCGGCCGCCTCCCTCAAAAATCCCTCACGTACGCGTCGTTGCGCACGTAAGTGCCGACATAATGGTACCGACGGCGGATGTAATCGAGGGTGGCCGGCGCCCAAGCGCTGAAGCGCGACGACGGCACGTTGTTGATGGCCACGTCGTCGATGAAGATCACCGCGGGCCGCCAACGCTCGATTTCAGCGATCGCGGCGGCGTCAAACCCGTCCGGCCGGGTCGCGTTGTCCACGTAGAGGTTCCACTGGTAGGAACGACGGTTCGTCATGAACCCAAACGTCGGGCCGTACGGGTAGCAGATCACCGCGTCGTTGGGCCCGGCATAACGGTGCACGAGCCGGTAAGCCTCCTGCAGTTCCTTCTTCTCTTCGGGACTGACATCTGCCACCACCCCGTTGTCCGCCACGAAACGGACGGCGTGCGGCCGGCGCAGGGCGACCGTGCCCATCTCGGGCCGGCCGAGGGCGTAGCGGACGTACACGGTCAGGTGCCAGAGCGTGAACAGCAGGAAACCGGCGGCGACGGTGCGGACCGCCCAACCCGCCGGTCGCCGGAGGATACGC
>CAXUNV010000051.1:7689-15349 GCA_964252355.1 uncultured Chthoniobacterales bacterium
ATCCCGTCAACACCACCCACGGGCACATCGTCTCGCTGAGGTGCGGGGGATCAGGCCGGAAGAACAAGTATTGGGGAAAGAGGGTCAGGGCCGAACCGAGGCCGAGGGCAGCCGCCAAGGCCGGTGGGCGCCAAGCCGGCCGGCGCAGGGCAGCACAGAGGGCGACGCCCGCGACCACGGCCCACCCGAGGGCTTCGATCACCGGGGCGTAGAGCAGAAACGCGAGCTCGCGCTTCTTGCCGCGGGACGCAAACAGCGCGTCGCGCCAGGGCGGCATCGGCCGGACGCGCCGGTCGGCCGAAGGGGCACTGGCGGTCGACGGCGGGACGGCGCCGGTCGGGGCAGCCGGCCGTACGCCAGCCACCGGGGCTGGCTTTGGCCGCAGACCGACCACCAAATCCGCGGCACGCGCCGGCAGGAAGTTGGCGTAGTACTCGTACTGCGCCCAAAACCGCGCCCGCACCCCGTGCTTGGCCGCGTACGCATCCACGGGGGCATGGGTCAAGAGGAAAGCGACCGGGACAGACGCGACAAAGATCGCCGCGTTAACGGAACGCGCCCGGGGTGGCGCTGGGCCCAGAAGCGCGTGCAGGCCGGCACCGACGAGCCCGACGACGAGGAAAAAACAGCCCAGGTCGATTCTTATCAGGAACGTCACCCCGAGCAGCAGGGCCGCGCCGGCGAGCCACCACCACCGGCGACGTGGCGTCGGGTGCGGCAACGCAAAAGCTTCCCAGAGGAAGAGGAGGTTGGCCACCCCGAGCAGCCCCATGTAGTTGCGGAACAACATCCCCGGCACGAGCACCAGGAGGATGCCGGTGGCGTGGGCGACATTGGCGTTGCCCGTCGCCCGCCGGACCGCGCGGTAACCGAGGAGGGCCGTGAGCGTGCAAAGCGCGAAGAAGAAGAGGCGGACCGCGGTGAAGTTAGGTCCGAAGATCTTGAACAAGCCAACGATCGGCAGGAACCACATCACGTTGTAGCCGAGGAAGGTGTCCGCCAGGGGGCGTTGCCCTTCCAAAAGGCGTTGGGCAATCACGGCGGTCGTCCCGCCTTCGCCCATGATGTCCAGGCCCGCGAGCGCGTACGAGCCGTAGTAAAGGAGCGCAAACCCCAGCAGGGACCAGACGCGCCACGGCACCGCCCGTTTTCGGGGCTGTACCGGGGGCTCTGTTACCGTTGGGGAACTTAACGCCGACCTCATGCCGCGTGCGGCCACCATCGGGCATCGGCACGCCCTCGCAACGGGGTTTCTGCGTGGGAACCGGGCGCTGAAGAATCCGGTTTCTACGCCGACGGTCCTGGGCAATGGTGTTGGTCTCCCGATGAAGCCACCGAGCCTCTACGTCGAGAAAGCCCGTCGGGTCTTGCGGACCGAAATCACGGAACTGGAGCGTTTGGCCGCGCGCTTGGACGGGTCGTTTGACCGAGCTGTGGAAGCGCTCCTGGGGGTGTTGAGGGCCGGACGCAAGGTCGTGACGCTCGGCGTTGGCAAGTCCGGGGACATCGCGCAAAAGATTGCCGCGACGTTCACCAGCACCGGCAGCCCCGCCGTCCTCCTGAACCCCGTCAACGCGCTGCATGGTGATCTCGGCATCGTGGCTGACGGCGATGCCCTACTCGCCTTGAGCTACAGCGGCGAAACCGCCGAACTGCTCAACCTGCTGCCGGCCCTCAAGCGGTTCGAAGTGACCCTGATTGCCCTCACGGGCAACCCCGCCTCCACCCTGGCGCGCCACAGCGACGTGGTGCTCGACTGCGCGGTGGTCACCGAGGCTTGCCCGCTCAACCTCGCGCCAACCTCCAGCACCACGGTGATGCTCGCGTTAGGCGACGCCTTAGCCATGGTCCTGCTGGAGGCGCGCGGCTTTCAAAAGGAAGACTTCGCCAAGTTCCACCCCGCCGGACGGCTCGGCCGGGTGTTGCTCCAGAAGGTGCGCGACGTCATGCGCCCGGCCGCGCGGATGCCCCGGGCCGTGCCGGGCCAAGCGGTTTTGACGGTGTTGCACGCCATGAACGAGCGCCGGGCGGGTCTTGCCGTGATCGTCGACCCGGCAGACGGACGGTTATTGGGCATCTTCACGCACGGCGACTTCGTCCGGGCGTTCGAGCGCAATCCCGGCATGGCGAACGACCCGGTGGACCGGTACATGGTGCGCCAACCGGTCACGATCGGCGAAAACCGCCTGGCCGTCGAAGTGTTGAACGCGTTGGATCACCACCGCGTCGATGACTTGGTCGTGGTCAACGCCGCGCACGAACCGGTGGGTCTGATCGATTCGCAGGATTTGACGAAACTCCGGCTTCTGTGATCGTAGCGGTTCCTTTCGTCCCGTTTTCCACCCCTTCCCTCCATCGTCTTATGGCAGCAGCAAACGACCTCCGCAAAGGCCAAGCCATCCGGTACAACGGCGACGTGGCCGTGGTGCTCGACGTGCAGCACCGCACCCCGGGCAACCTGCGCGCGTTCGTCCAAGCGACGATCCGCAGCATCAAGACCGGCAAATCGAGCAACGTCCGGTTTAGTTCCACCGAAAGCGTGGTGCTGGTCGACGTCAACCGCCGCAAGTTGGAGTACTCCTACAAGGACCAGGACGGCTACGTGTTCATGGACCCGACCACTTACGACACCGAGACGTTGAGCCCGGTCCTGCTGGAAGGCGCGGCGGATTTCCTCACGGAAAACTTGGCCGTGGAAGTCCTTTACGCCGAGGGCAAACCGGTCGAGGTCGACCTCCCCTCCTCCGTGAACCTGAGGGTGGTGGAGTCGGCCGAAGGCGTCCGCGGCGACAGCGCCAACAACGTGCAAAAACCGGCGAAGCTGGAGACCGGCCGGACCATCCAAGTCCCGCTCTTCATCAAGGAAGGCGAAACCATCAAGGTCGACACCCGGACCGGCGCGTACATGGGGCGGGCCTGACGGCAGTTTCGGGTTTCTCGTCCCTGGTCTCTGGTTGGCAGCCCGTGCAGGGTGCAACGTTTGCGGTTTGCCGTGGGCAGCAGCCACTACCAGCGCTTGGTAGAGGGCAAGGCGAGTGATGCGAGACCCGCCCGCAACGCTGCGCGGAGCTCCGGGGGGATCCGCCATGCCCACGTGCGCAGCGTAGCGCTGCGGGCAGGGCGCCGCCAAGGCCGAACGACCTTAACAGCCGGCCCAACCTTGGCGTGTGCCGGCTCAAACCGCCCGCAGCCGTTCACAGGTTTGGCGGCACCCGCGGCGGCCGGGTTTTCGCCCCACCGGGTCGCTCGCGAGCTCCGGCTCGACCGTTCGTGGACGTCGCGCTTCCCCAACCAGCAACCAGGGACGAGGGACCCGCAACTTCCCTCTCTTTTTCCTTCCGACCTACCTAGGTCCTTGGCAACATCCCGGCCGTGCCCGCCAAGGCCCCGCGTCGTAAGACCCTGTATGCCAGGATCGCCTCGGCCAGCCCGACCGAATGGGCGGTGCCAACCCGTTGGCTTAAGCAGGTCATCGGCCTGTTTTTAGTGCCGCCAGCCTACGTGCTCACGCGTGCCTTCTTCTCCTCCCTCTCCCAAGCCGCCATCCGGCACGGTTTCTGGGCTACCGAGGCGTTTTGGTTCTTTTCCCTGGGATCGATCCTCTGGCTCATCGCTTTCTTCGGGCTGCCCCGTCCCCTGTTGATGTACGTCTTCGGCCACGAACTCAGCCACATGATCTGGGTCTGGCTCATGGGCGGTAGGGTTCGCGAGGTTCAGATCAGCCGGCACGGCGGGTACATCGTCACCGACACGACGAACTTTTGGATCGCGCTCGCCCCTTACTTTTTTCCGATCTACAGCGTGCTCGTTTTGGCGATCTACGGCGGCGTTGGCGCCTTCACGGACGTGGAACCGTACCGACGCCTCTTCTTCGGCGCGCTGGGGTTCACGTGGATGTTCCACCTCACCTTCACGCTCTGGATGCTTTGGAACGGTCAGACCGATTTGATCGAGCACGGCACCTTTTTTTCGATGATGCTGATCTACCTCATCAACTTCGTCATCCTCAGCCTCATGCTGATCCTCGCCGGCCACCACGTGACGTTTGGATCCTTCGGCCAAGAACTGTTGGAAGGCGCCATGGACTTTTCCGACGCCGTTTTAAAGTTGGCGCGCTTGAAGGCATGACGGACGCGCCGACCCCGCCGCCGCTGGCGATCACGATGGGTGACCCGGCAGGCATCGGCCCGGAAATCGTCGCCAAACTGTTTCGGAACCGTCCGAACTTAGGCGCCGTGGTTTACGGTGATCCCGGCGCCCTGGCCCGTGCCCAACGGCTGATTGGCGGGGATGGTCCGCCCCTGCGCGAGGTCCGGGAACCGGCGGAGGCGACTTTTGAAGGCGCCCACCTGCACGTGGTACGGACGTCGTCGGACGCGTCTGGCCTACGACTCGGGCGCGTGTCGGCGACGGCGGGGCGTGCCGCCTACGCCGCGATCGTCGCCGCCGCGCGTGCCGCGCTGGCTGGGAAGGTGCGCGCCCTGGTCACGGCACCGATCCACAAAGCGGCGCTGCACGCCGCCGGCGTCCCTTTTCCGGGGCACACCGAGATTTTGGCTGACTTGGCCGGCACGGACGATTTCGCGATGCTCATGGCCAACGACGAACTCCGGGTGGTGCTCGTCACGAGCCACGTCTCCTTGCGCGAAGCCATCGCCCAAGTCACCCGCAGGAACGTGCTTCGGACCCTGCGCTTGACCGATCGCGCGCTGCGCCGTTTCGGGTTGCCCAACCCGCACCTCGCGGTCGCCGGCCTGAACCCCCACGCCGGCGAGGCTGGCCTATTCGGCGGAGAAGACGCCGCGGAGATCGCGCCCGCGGTCGACGACGCCCGGGCGGAAGGCATCCAGGCGACGGGGCCACACCCGGCCGACACGGTCTTTATGCGGGCGCGCCGCGGCGAGTTCGACGTCGTGGTCGCCCAATACCATGACCAAGGTTTGATCCCCGTAAAACTTCTTGGCCTGGAACGCGGCGTGAACATCACGCTGGGTCTGCCGTTTGTTCGGGTGAGCGTCGACCACGGCACCGCGTTCGACTTGGCCGGCACCGGCCGGGCCGGGGGCCCGGGCGGTCACCCCCCCGGGCCCCGGGGCCTTCGTCATGACAAAGGACAGATGACAAAGGCCAAACCGAAAGGAGGCATGTCCACTGCACCCATTTGTCATTTGGCCTTTTTCATTTGGCCTCCCTCAGTTCGCCACCTTCTGGTGCCGGCCAAAAGCGGCCAACTCCGGGTTGAACGGCGTGAAGCCGCGCTCGTACGCCCCTTGGGTGAGCAGATAGACCTCGCCGATCGGGGGTCGGCTGCAGACAAAGCGGTGGTGCCCCGGCGCGAGGTCGCGGCCGGCAACCGTGCCGGGAATGCCGTCCTCCCAAAGTCCGGGCATGGGCCCGGCCACGTCGGCGACGACGTACCGCGCCGGGATGGCAACCTCGAGAGACGCCGCTTTGGAACCGTCAAGGCGCAGACGCTGCCCAGCCACGCGGATCAGGCCGATGCTCAGGTAATTGCGCTCGATGAAGAGCCGCGTGTTCGCGGGAAAGTAGGGAAGGTTCATCGCCACCGTCGTGCGCGTCGCGGCGAGGCGTGCCGGGATGTCGTCAGGGAGCCGGCCTTCGCGCATCTGCCAACGCGTGATGGTCTCCATGACGTACGGAATGGCCCGGGGCCGGAAGATACTGCCGCCTTTGGCGTCCAGCACCGGTTCGTCCGGGCGCGTCACCTGCAAGACCTCGCGGATCTGTTCCTCCTTGAAGCGGTTGCGGCGATCCGAAAAGTGGATGTCCTTCACCAGCCACACGGCCGGGGTGGCCACGGCGCAGGCAGGCACCGCGCCAGCAACCAAAGCCGCGGCCCAGCGCCGGTGCACGTTCACCCGGCTCACCACCCCCAGTCGGTCCGCGACCCAGAGGAGTCCGGCCGCGATGGTGACGGTCCAGACCGGGTAGTACGGCAGGTAATCCTGCGCCGAAACTACCGTCCAAAGGCCGAGGAGCACGGTGCAGTAACTGGCGCCGACGCAAACGACGAACGCTTGGCGGCGCGCCCGCTCGGCGTCCCGGCTGGCGCGGCAAACGGCGGCCGCCGCGGCAAATCCGGGCAAGAACAGCCAAAAGCGCAGCGCGTGCCCGTCGGCCCAGACCGGCGGACGATGTTCGCTTGGAATGATGGAGAGGTTGTGGCTCACCAAGCAATAGAAGACTTGCGGAAACGCGCCGTGCGCGGTGAACCACGCCAACAATGACCCGGGCACGAGGACCACACCGGCCCAAAACGCCGGGCTCACCCCGGGCCAATGCACCCGCCAAGCGCCCGGCGCGTCCCCGCGTGGTTCACCGGACGGGGCGGAGAGTCGCGTGGCCAAGGCGGTGAGGGTTGCGGCCAAGAGAAGCACCAACACGAGCATCGCCGTCTTCTGGGACGAAGCGAACGCCGCGCCCAACAGCAACCCGGCGGTGAACCGGGTGCGCACGGTGGGTCGACGAACCGTGAGCGCGACCAGCGCGGCCGCCCAACACGCCATCCAAAGGACATCCGTGCGGAATTCGACCGCTTTGAAGAAGAAGTCGGGGTAAAAGGCGCAGAGGAGGGCAGCCAGGATGCCGACCCGCGGCGAGAAGACCTGCTTTCCGATTTGGTAGGTGCACAGGTGCGTCAGGGCCACCAACGGAAGCATGCACCAGCGCACGATGCCTACCAGGTTGGCGCGCTCTCCAAGCAGACCGACCAGGGGCGCGAAAAGGAGGTGCAACAACGGGGTGTGGTTGTCGAAGAAGTCGCGGTACGGCAGCCGTCCCCGCGTCCACTCCCACGCCACGTGCAGGTGCTGCGTCTCGTCCGAATCCCAAAGGTGGGTGCCGATCGTCCACGCGCGCAAGACCAACCAGAAAACGGCCAGAGCGGCGACGGCCAGCCATTCCCAACGGTTCAGCGGACTGCTGGAGGCACGACTGGGCCTGTCGACGACGGCCGGTCCAGCCGGGGACGGCTCGGGGAAACCCAGGGGTGTCATGCAGAACGCCGAGCCCACCGCGGGTGGCCCGAGGAGCATAACCGGACTCGGCATGGGCGCAAGCGGTGGCCAACCCGCCGATCGGGCCTCCCCTCCGTCAGCCGGTCGGCTGGTCCTCAAACACCTGCAGAACCAGTTTTCCCGGAGACCTCTTTCTTCTTCCCGGGGTGAACGCCCCTTCGGCACGGTTCCACGGAACGGTCTCGCTGACGAACGCCCGCAGTTCGCCCGCGTCGATCCGACGACCCAACTCCACCAGCTGCCCGCGTTTGGTTTCGACGATAAAGAAGGCCTCTTTGATCTCCGGGTCCTGGCGGGATTCAGCGTCGGTCGCGACCGTGACCAAGCGGCTGCCCTTCCGCAGCGCGCGGAACGAGCGCGTTAACGTGTTGCCGCCCACCGTGTCGACCACCAGATCGGCGTCGCGCACGGCCGCCTCGAACGGGGTCACGCGGCCGTCGATGACCTCCTTGGCGCCCAAGCTTTGGACAAAGGCGAAATTGCGCTCGGAAGCAGTCGCCACGACGGAGGCACCGTGCGCAGACGCCAGTTGCACGGCGAAGCTTCCCCCCCCCCCCCCCCCCCCCGGCCCCACAACATTTTGTCCCCCCGCCAACATGCCCGGATCGCACAACCCATGCCCC
>CAXUNV010000052.1:0-5449 GCA_964252355.1 uncultured Chthoniobacterales bacterium
CCGGCCCCCCGCGGCGGGGGGGGGGGGCGCCGGCGCCGCGACCCTGGAGTTCCTGGGCCGGTTCGACGAGCAGGTCAAAATCCGCGGTCACCGCGTCGAGCCCGGCGAGATCGAAAACGCGTTGGCGACTCATCCTCAGGTCCGGGCGAATCGCGTCATCGTCCGCGAAGACCGGCCCGGCGACCGACGCTTGGTCGCTTACGTCGTCCCGGTCCCCGGTGCCGCGCCCACCGCCGGTGACCTCAAAACGTTTTTGCTGGAGCGGTTGCCGGCCTACCTGGTGCCGAGCGACTTTCTCAGCCTCGAGCGACTGCCGTTGACGGCCAACGGCAAGCTTGATCAGCGACAACTTCCGGCCCCGGACCGGACGGGGGAGGCGGCCGGTTACGTCCCGCCGGCGACGCCGGTCGAGGAGGCGTTGGCGGGAATGTACCGCGAGTTGCTGGGGGTCGAACGCGTGGGTCGGACTGACGGCTTTTTCGACCTGGGCGGACATTCGCTCCTGGCGACGCAACTGGTTTCGCGGGTGCGCGGCGCGCTCGGGGTCGACTTGCCATTGCGGGAGTTGTTTGAAGAGCCGGAGATCGCCGGGTTAGCCAAGCGGCTCGAGCGCAAGACCGCCGCAGGCGAAGCGCCGCTCACCCCCCGGACGGGGGACAACGGTGACAGTGCGAGGGCCTCGTTTGCGCAGGAACGCCTCTGGTTCCTCCACCAATTGTCGCCACGCAACAACCCGTACAACGTGGCGCTGGCGTTGCGGTTGGAAGGACTGCTTCACCGGGGTGCGTTGGCGGAGGCGGTGGCCGAGATCGTCCGCCGTCATGAGTCGCTGCGTATCACGTTCGAGATGGGGCCGGACGGCTTGCGGCAGCGAGTGCACGCCGCCGGACATTTTTCTCTGGAGACCACGGACCTGAGCCAGCTACCCGAGCCGGAACGGGACGAGGCGTTGGCGGCACTGGCCGTAAAGGAAGCGAGGGGTTCGTTCGACCTCGAGCGCGGGCCGCTGTTCCGGGCCCGGTTGGTCCGGTCGTCAGACGAGGTGCACACCTTTTTCCTCACGATGCACCACATCGTTTCGGACGGTTGGTCGCTGGGTGTTTTCTTCCGGGAACTTTCCCTGCTCTACGAAGCGGGCGTCGAACGCCGGCCGGCCAATCTCCTGGCTTTGCCGATCCAGTACGCCGACTTTTCCGAGTGGCAGCGTCGGTGGTTAGACGGGGAGCGGCTTGCTCAACAGCTCGCCTATTGGCGGGAACAGTTGCGCGGGGTGCAGCCGTTGAACCTTCTCACCGACAAACGGCGGCCGGCGGTGCCGACCTTTCGTGGCGCGTCTTATGACTTCGAGCTTTCGGCGCCGCTGACGGCGGCGCTCCGGGAGCTCGCCCGCGAGGGGAACGCCACGGTGTTCATGACGCTGCTGGCCGGTTTCAAGGCACTCCTGCACCTGCAGACCGGCCAGGAGGATCTGGCGATCGGCGCGCCGATCGCCAACCGGAACCGGGCGGAAACGGAGGGGCTCATCGGTTTTTTTGCGAACACCCTGGTGCTGCGGGCGCGTCTGCGCGGCGACCTTTCGTTCAAGGGGCTGTTGGCGCAGATCAAAGAGACCACCCTCGAAGCGTACGCGCACCAAGACCTGCCGTTTGAAAAAGTCGTGGAAGCGCTCATGCCGGAACGCGACCCAAGCCGGAATCCCCTTGTCCAGATAACCTTCACCCTCCAGAACGCGCCGTCGCACGACCTCACGTTGGCCGGCCTGCGGGTGTTTCCGACGGGCGAAACCGATCCGGCCACGCGTTTTGATCTGGAAGTCAATTTTCACGAGAGCGGCGACCGGTTGCGCGGTTGGTTCATCTACAGCACCGACCTGTTTGAGCCCGCGACGATGGAGGCCATGGCAAACCGGTTCCAACGGGTGCTGGAGGCGGCGGTGGCCGATGCTTCGCAAAGGATCTCGGAACTTTTGGCTGCCGACCGTTCCGGGTACGAACCGCTCCCCTACGCGGGAGGGGGCCAGCCGCCGCTACCGGCCGCTTGGCGCGGCAGCCTGCACGGACGGTTTGAGGAACAGGCCCGGCGCACGCCCGGCGCCGTGGCCGTCGAGGGTGAAAACGCGGCGCTTTCTTACCAGGACCTCGACGCACGCGCCGAGGCGTTGGTTCCGCACTTGCGCGCCGCCGGCGTAAGGCGGGGAAGTTTGGTTGGGGTCTGCCTCGGTCGCTCACCCGACCTGATTGTGGCCATGCTGGGGGTGTTGAAGGCGGGCGGAGCCTACGTCCCGCTTGATCCCGACGCGCCTGCGGAACGGCTCCGTTTCATGGTCGGGGACACGGCCATGCCGGTGCTGCTCACCACGGGGGCATTGGCGGCGCAAATGCTTTTTCCGCCGACGCGCACGGTCTGCCTGGACGCGCTCGGCCCATGGCGCGAAACCCTGCCTCCCATCAACGCGGCCCCTGATGACACCGCGCAGGCCGACGATCTGGCCTACGTCATCTACACGTCCGGCTCGACGGGCGAGCCGAAAGGGGTCTTGGTCGAGCACCGCAGCGTCCTCCACCTGTTTGCCGCCACGGAACCGCTGTTCGATTTTGGTCCCGCGGACCGCTGGACGCTCTTTCACGCCTTCACGTTCGACTTTTCCGTTTGGGAGATCTGGGGCGCGCTCCTGTACGGCGGCACGCTGGTCATCGTATCCGAAGAAACCCGTCGTTCGCCCGAAAACTTCCGCGAGTTGCTGGCGGCCAAACGGGTCACGGTTTTGAACCAGACGCCGTCCGCGTTTCGGCGTCTCGCCGACGCGCCTGGCGATTCTCCGTTGCACCTGCGGTACGTCATCTTCGGCGGTGAAGCGCTGGCGCCGGGGACGTTGCGGCCTTGGGTGGCGCGGCACGGCACGACCGTCCCGCAACTCGTCAACATGTACGGCATCACCGAGACCACCGTGCACACCACCTACCGTCAGATCACGGCGGCGGACGTCGACGCTGACCAGGCGGGTGCCATCGGCCTGCCACTCGCGGGGATGGGGATAACGATCCTCGATCCCCAAGGGCGGCCGGCCCCTCGAGGGATCCCTGGCGAGATCTGCGGGTCGGGCGCAGGCTTGGCGCGCGGGTACCTGACCCGGCCGGCCCTGAACCGCGCGCGCTTTGTGGAGTCGGGCGACGGCGACGGCGACGGCCTGCCTACACGTTTTTACCGTTCGGGCGACCGGGGCCGGGTTCGTGCCGACGGCAGCGTCGAATACCTGGGGCGACTGGACGATCAGGTCAAAATCCGCGGTTACCGGATCGAGTTGGGCGAAGTGGAGGCGGCCCTCAACCGTTGTGCGGGGGTGAAGACGTCGGTGGTGACCGACCGGACGGCGGCGAATGGCGACCGCGAATTGGTGGGTTTCGTCGTGCCCGACGGGGCCGGCGTGCGCATGACGGACATCCTGCGCGAAATGCGGGAAAAGGTTCCGTACCACTTGGTGCCGTCCCGGCTCGCGCCGATCGAGCAGGTGCCGTTGACGGCCAACGGCAAAGTCGATCGCAAACTCTTGCCGGCGGTCGAGCCGATGTCGGGACTAGGCGAGTACGTTGCACCCCGTTCGGCGCTCGAGGAGATGTTGACCACTGCCTGGGAAAAGGTGTTGGGAGTGCCGCGCGTCGGTTTGACCGACGATTTTTTTGCGGTGGGCGGCGATTCGATGAAGGCGGTCGAAGTGGTGATCGAAAGCCGCAAGCTTCGCTTGGACCTATCGGTCATGGACGTGCTGCGGCACCGGACCCTGGCCAACCTGCTGGCGGCGGCGCCCCGGTCTGCCGCCCCGCGGCCCGTCATCGACGTGGGGCACGCCCGTCCCGCCGACTACGCCCGGTTGCTCGAAAACCCTGCGATCGAGGACGCCCACCTCGCATCGGGCATGCAACGTTTCATGCTGCGCCGTTACGCCGAGGACGTGACGCGCCAGGGGTTCTTCCACGCGCAGCACGGTTTTTACCTGCAGGATGAGAAACTGTCGTTGGCCGCCTTCCGGGAAGCGCTCCGGCGGATGGTGGAACGTTATCCGAACCTGCGCACCACCTTCCGTCGCGACGGTGCGGGCAACCTCCATCAAGTGATCTGGAAAGGCTTGCATCCCGAGATCGGCGAAACGGATCTGCGGGGGTTGACGGAAGCGGAACAGGAGCAGCGCATCGTGGAGGCGTTGGCGGCCGACCGCGCCCGACCTTTCGATCCCGAAGCGGACGGGGTGCCGCCCGTGCGTTTCCACCTTTGGCCGAGAACCGAACACCGCTTTGAGTTCACGATGAGCGCCCACCACGCCATCGAGGACGGTTGGGGGACGGTGCGGTTCCACCAGGAATTGGCCCGGGCGTACTTGGCGTTGCGCGACGGCCAACCGTCCAAAATCTCGCGGCTGCCCAACGTCCACCGGGAATTTGTGGCGTTGGAGATTGAAGCCGCGGCGTCGGCGCCGGCCCGGGCGTTTTGGCAGGAGCGTTTGCAGGGGACCGACGCGCCGCTTTCGCTTTCGGGGGGGCGGAACGCGGAGGTCCTTTCCCTGGCGGTGCGTAAGCGGGTCCAAACGCTCGGACCCGCCACCCTCGAAGCGGTGGGTCGCTTGGCGGTCGACGGCCGCTTGGCGCGCAAAGCGATTTTCCTCGGCGTGTTCGCCCACGCGCTCAGCCGGGCGTTGGGGCGATCCCGGGTGTGCATCGGCGTCGTGATGAACGGCCGTTCCGACCGGTTGTCGGACCCATTGGGGGGCGCGGGCCTTTATTGGAATTTGGTTCCGCTGGTGCTGGCGCGCCAGGAGACGGTGGCCGCGAGCGTCGCCCACGCCCAACAAGAGCTGCTGCGCGCGGAGGAGTTCGCCAATTTCCCCGTGGAACTCCTCCTGGAGCGCGGCGGACTGGAAGATGTCTGCGTGGCGTCGTTCAACTTTACCCAGTTTGGGGGCACGGACGGTTGGGGCGTACGCCAGGATCTGCGGGTGTTGCGGATCCTGGGTGAGGATCGTTTCGGGTTCGCGATCGGCCATGCCGTGAACCTCTCCCCCGCCCAGGACGGCGGTGCGGCGACGTGGACGGTGAGTGGCGCGCCGTTCGGGCCGGATGGGCTGGACGCGCTCGAGACCTCGTGGCTGGCTGCGCTCGCGGCGGTGGGCGCTCCGCGCATGACAAATGACAAATGAAAAAGGCCAAATGACCAACCCGCAGGGATTGCACGGCGAAGCCGCCCCAAGACAGTCCCGACGCTCGTCGCAGTGGGATGGACGCCCTCGTCTGTCAACGGCGCGAACCACCCCTGCAGCTCGCACCACCCCCCGTCCTAACCCGGCGGCGTCTCGTTCCTCGCCTTGCCCTACCATGGTTTGTTGGTGGTGGCAGCATCTCCCGTTACCGGCGGCCCGCCCGCCACCCAGCGCAACGCGGGCGCTCCCAGAAGGAGCCCC
>CAXUNV010000052.1:5459-15083 GCA_964252355.1 uncultured Chthoniobacterales bacterium
GCTACCCTGGCGGCCCGGCGGCGGGTAAGGCAACCGGTGCGGAGCGCCTGCCCTGCCGGGCGCTGCGCGCATGGCAAATCGCAGATGACCAATAGCAAAGAAAGCGGCGACCCGGCCGGGCAAACCCTTCCTGAACTGTTCGAGCGGCAAGCGGCCAAACGTCCGGATGCTTGTGCCGTGGTTAGTGGCGACGAGCGGGTGACTTACCGCGAACTGAACGAACGCGGCAACCAGTTGGCGCGTCGGTTGGCGCGCGTGGGGAGCGGTCCCGGGGCGTTGGTGGGCGTCTGTTTGGAACGGTCGATCGACGCCTTGGCGACGCTGTTGGCGGTGTTGAAAACCGGGGCGGCTTACGTGCCGATCGACCCTGCCGATCCGGCGGACCGGATCCGCTTCATGTTGGAGGACACGGGCGCGGCCGTGGTCGTGGGCGAGACCGGAACGCTGCCGCGCCTCGACCTGGAAGGCGTGCATTTCCTGGCGCTCGACCGGGAACGATCGGAAATGGAGCGGGAGGAATCGTCGGACCTTCCCCTCGTGGGGGGTCCGCGGGAACTGGCCTACGTGATGTACACCTCGGGCTCGACGGGCAAGCCGAAGGGGGTGGAGATTGAGCACCGCGGGATCACGCGTCTGGTGTTTGGCAACGATTACACGGCGTTTGGTCCGGCGGAACGGGTGCTGCAGGTCGTTCCGTTCACGTTCGACGTGGCGACGTTTGAGATCTGGGCGCCGTTGCTGCACGGCGGGGTGTGCGTGCTCTACCCGGGCCGGGTGCCCACGGCGGCGGGCTTGGCGCGGGAGATCCGGCATCACGGGGTGACCGTGGCGTGGTTGACGACCTCGCTGTTCAACGGGGTGGTGGACGAATCGGTGGAAAGTCTGCGGGGATTAAAAGAGCTCTTGATTGGGGGCGAGGCGCTCTCGGCGACGCACGTGCGCCGGGCCTTGGCGGCGCTGCCCGGCACGCAGCTGGTCAATGGTTACGGCCCGACCGAGTGCACCACGTTCGCCTGCTGTTACCGGATACCTTCGGACTGGGCGGGCGAGGCCGTGCCCCGAGACCAAAACCAACAGCACACCAACCGCTTACGCGCTCGATGAGCGGGGCGAAGAAGTCGCGGTGGGCGTGGAAGGCGAGCTTTACCTTGGCGGCGCGGGCGTAGCCCGTGGTTACCGCAACCACCCCGAGCTCACCGCCGAACGTTTCGTGACCCGGGCGGTGCGGCCCGGGGCAACGCCCGAGCGGCTGTACCGCACCGGCGACCGAGCCCGCTGGCGCCTAGAACCCGCCAAGGGCGCCGGCGGCGGCGTCGGCAACGGTGCTGTGCTGGAGTTTTTGGGCCGGTTCGCTGACCAGGTTAAAATCCGCGGGCGCCGCATCGAATTGGGCGAGGTCGAGAGCGCGTTGGCGGCGCACCCCGAGGTTCGGGACGGCCGCGTCATCGTCCGCGAAGACCGGCCCGGCGACCGGCGCTTGGTTGCCTACGTGGTGGCGAGAGGTCAGGACGCCGAACCAACCGATGGCGCGGAAGCCGTCCGCGAGTGGCACGACCTGTTCGACCGGCACGTGTACAGGGAAGACCGCGACATCCCGACCGACCCGACGTTTGACACGCAAGGGTGGAAAAGCGCCTACACCGGCGAACCGATCTCCACCGAGGAGATGCGCGAGTGGCTGGACGATGCGGTCGGACCCCTGACCGCCCTGGGCGGACAACGCCTGTTGGAGATCGGCTGCGGCACCGGCATGCTGCTGTTTCGGTTGGCGCACCGTTGTTCGGAGTATTGGGCCACGGACCTTTCCCAAGGCGTGCTTGAGGGAGTCGAGCGGCACCTGCAGGCCACCGGCTTGGGGCGAGAGCGCGTTCACCTGGTGCAGGGCGACGCCCGGCAAACGTTCGCCCGCGTTCCCGGCCAGTTCGACGGCATCATCCTCAACTCGGTCGTCCAATACTTCCCCGACGGTGATTATCTGGAACAGGTCCTGCACGAGGCCGTTTCACGGCTGGCGCCGGGCGGCTACGTGTTCGTCGGCGACGTGCGCGACCTGCGGTTGGCGGAATGCTTTTATGGATCGCTGGCCGTGAGCCGTCACGCCCCGGAAACGCCGTTGGCCGTTTTGGGTGAATGGGTCCGGACGGGTGTCGCGCAAGAACGGGAGCTGCTCGTCCACCCGGAGTTCTTTTACGCCTTCAAGCGAGCCTTGGGCACCGTTGGGTCTGTGGCGTTGACCCCGAAGAAGGGCCGGCACGACAACGAGCTCTCCAAATTTCGATATCAGGCGACGTTATCTCTCCAGAACCCGGGTGTGCCTTCGCCCGCGGTGCGTTGGTTGCCTGGCACCGTCTCGGCCGAAGAGTTGGAGCGGCGGTTGGCGGAAAGCCCCTGGGTCGGGCTGATGGACGTGCCCAACGCCCGGCTGACCAGCGACCTTCAGGTTTTGGACGGGATCCGGGCGGCCGCCCAGGGGAGGCTGACCGCCGGCGATCTCCTGCGCTGCCGGGAAACGCGCGAACCCGGGGCGTGGTCGTGGGACGACGCCGAGGCCGTGGCGAAAAAGGGTGGTCGCCAAGCGTTTGCCGCGCTCGCGGCCGGCGACGACGGCGGTGACCGGCTGCAGTTCCTGTTCGGGGACGATTGGGCGATCGCGCAGCGCCTCTTCGAGCAGCGGCAACCACCGAGTTCCGGGGCGAGAGATCTCCGTACGAGGTTCTTCAACGATCCGCCGAAGGTGCGGCGAGAGCACCGGCTCGTATCCGAACTCCGGGAATGGCTGTTAGAGCAAAAACCGGGGTACATGGTCCCCGCCCATTTTGTGGTGTTGGACGCTTTCCCGGTCACCGCGAACGGCAAGCTTGACCGTGCCGCGTTGCCGGCGCCGAACCGCGACGCGCGTGACCCTGGCTCCTACGTGCCGCCGCAAACGGACGCTCAGGCGGTGATGAGTTCTACGTGGCAGGAGGTGTTCGGGCTTGGAACCATCGGGATCCGGGACGACTTCGTCGCCCTGGGCGGCCATTCTTTGATGGCGACCCAGATCGTCGCCCGGCTCCGGAAACGGCTCGGCGTTGACGTGTCGTTGCCGGAGTTTTTCGAGGCCCGCACGATCGAAAACCTCTGCCGACGACTCAAGGAGGGAACCCGCGCCCGCCAAGCCGCCGTGGAGCGGGAGCCGACGTCTTGCCCGGAAAAAGGCAACCCGTGCCGGCAGTCGTTCGCCCAGGAGCGCCTCTGGTTCTTGGACCAGCTCTACCCGGGAGACCCGGCGTACCACGTGCCTTTGGGGTTCCATCTGTCTGGACGGTTGGATGCCGAAGCGTTGGAACGCGCTTGGAACGCCGTGCGGTGCCGTCACGACATCTTGCGGACGACCTTTGAGGAATCCGCCGCAGGACCGGTTCAACGCGTCCATCCGTACCACCACGTTTTTTTGGAACGCGTCGAGCGGCGCGGGGTTTCGCCCGCGTGGACTGCAAGCGACTTTGCGGACGAGTGCGCGCGCGAGGCGCTGCGACCGTTCGATTTGGCGCGCGGGCCGTTGGCCCGGGGCAAGTTGATCCAACTGGCGGACGAGGAGTTCCTCTTGGTGGTGACGCTGCACCACATCGTCTGCGACGATTGGTCGCTTGGCCTTTTGTGCCGCGAGCTCAGCCAGCGCTATGGAGCCGGTTCGGCCGACGCCCTTCCGCAACCGCTGCAGTACGCCGATTTTGCCGTCTGGCAGCGACGGCACTTGGGCGGAGAAACCCTCCGTCGCGAGTTGGGGTATTGGGTGCGGCAACTGCGCGGGATGCAACCGCTCGATCTCCCGACCGATTTTCCCCGAGCGAACGTTCCCCACCGGCGGGGCGCGGTCCACCGCCAACCCGTCCGGGCGGGGCTTTGGGGAGAACTGACCGACCTGAGTCGGGAGCTTGGGGTGACGTTGTACACCACCCTGCTGTCCGGGGTGGCCATCCTTTTGGAACAATACACCGGGCAGGATGACTCCGTCATCGGTGCGCCCGTCGCCAACCGGCACTGGGCCGAACTCGAAGGATCGATGGGGTTTTTCGTGAACCTCCAGGTCCTGCGCATCGACCTCAGCGGGGATCCGACCGTGACCGACTTGATCGGCCGGGTGCGGGAGACGGTGCTGGCGGCTGCCGCCCACCAAGAGTTGCCGTTCGAGCGGCTCGTCGAGGAGTTCGGCGCCTCGGGGCAGGCGGGCGTCAACCCGTTGGTGCAGGCGACTTTCGCGATGCGGGGTGCCTTGCCGTCCCTCGATTTGGCAGGGGTGACGTGCCGTCCCGTCGACGTGGTGCCGGAAGGGACCCGGTTCGATTTGGAGATGGGTTTCCGCGAGCTCGATGGGCAATGGTGCCAGGAAATCACTTTTCGGGAGGACCTGTTCGAACGTGCCACGATCGCGCAACTGGCGCGTCACCTGGAGGCGGTCCTGGAAGCGATGGTGGAGAGGCCGGGAGCGCGCGCTTCCGAGATCCGCTTGTCACCCGGCAACGACGGGCCGGCGGACTCGGAGGTCACCGTGCAAGCGCCGGTCCTGGCCGGGGCGCGCTTGGAGGAGCGGTTCAGGGCGCAGGTCGCGCGCGGCCCGCAGGCGCGCGCGTTGGAGGCCGGGGAAGAGGCGGTGACGTACGCGGACCTCGATCTCCGGTCGGATGCGCTCGCGGCCGCGTTGATCGGACGGGGTTTTCCGGCCGGAGGGTTGGCCGGGGTTTGTCTGGAACGGTCGATCCCGATGATCACCGCCCTGTTGGCGATTTTGAAAGCGGGCGGGGGTTACGTGCCTTTGGACCCGAGCCATCCCGCGGAACGCAACCGCCTGCTGCTTGAGGAGAGTCGCCCAGCCGTCGTGCTGACGTCGCGGGAGTGGGCGAGTCACTTAGCGGGGACGACGGTGCCGCTTTTACTCGTTGACGAATGGTCGGCAACTCCGCCGGACGGGCCCCCGCCGAGCCGACCCGGGGCTGCCCCCTCGGCCGACGCGCCGGCGTACGTCATCTATACTTCCGGATCCACGGGGAAGCCGAAAGGGGTGATGGTCGGCCACGCCGGCTTGCTCAATTTGGTGGACGATCTGACCGGCCGCTACGGCATCGGGACGGGAACCCGCGTCAGCCAAATCGCCAACGCCAGCTTCGATTCCATGGCGGCAGAAGTCTGGCCAGCTTTACTCGCCGGTGCGACGCTTTGTTTGGTCCCGGAAGCCATCCGCGCGGACGCCGAACAACTTCAAAGCTGGCTGATCGGTCGGGAGATCGAGGTCGCCTTCGCGCCGACGGTGATGGCGGAGCGGTTGCTGCGCCTGCCTTGGCCAGAAAAGGGCGTCAAACTCAGGCGGTTGCGCTTCGGCGGCGAACGCTTCGGCGGGATCGCCAGGGGCCAGTCTTTTTCGTTCGCCCTCTGCAACGAGTACGGTCCGACCGAGAACACGGTGGTGGCCACCGTAGCCGAGGTCTTGCCCGGTGATGACGGGCGCGACATCGGTCGACCCATCACCAACCAGCAGGCGTACGTTTTAGACCGAAGGGGCCGGCCGGTGCCGCCCGGCGTGGTGGGTGAGCTGTGCCTCGGCGGTGCGGGTTTGGCGATCGGTTACCTGCACCGTCCGGAGTTGACGGCACGCCACTTCATCACTTCGCCCTTCCACGCGAACGAACGTCTTTACCGGACCGGCGACGCCGCCCGCTGGCGTCGAAGCGGTTCCCTGGAGTTTCGGGGACGGATCGATGAGCAAGTTAAGATTCGCGGGTACCGGATCGAGCCTGAGGAGATTTCGCGGGCGTTAGCCGAGCACCCGGCCGTGAAGGAGTGCGCGGTCGTCGCGCAGGCGGGTGGTCCGCGCGAGGAGAAGCGGTTGGTGGCCTACGTCGTGCCGATGCCCCGGGCGGGTGGTCCCGCCTTGACTACGGGGGAACTGCGGGGCTTTCTCAGCGAGAAATTGCCCGACTACCTGGTGCCGTCCGGCTGCGTGTTCCTGCCGCACCTGCCGGTCACGCCGAACGGCAAGCTCGACCGGCGCGCGTTGCCGGAATGGCGGCCGTCCCACGAGGCGAGAACGGCGCTTACGCCGCCGCGCACGCCGCTGGAACGGCAGGTGGCGGACATCTGGTCGGAGGTCCTGGGGGTGCGGGTGGCGGACGTTTACGACAGCTTCTTTGCGCTTGGCGGTCATTCCTTGTCTGCCGCCAGCACGCTGTCTCGGCTGCGGGCGGCGCTGGCGACCGACCTCACGGTCCGCGACTTGTTTGAGCATCCGACCGTGGCGGCGCTGGCGACGCGCTTGGGAGGTGAGCCGTCGCGCGGGCAGGCGACCGACGTCGGGATCCCCCGGGTGGCGCGGACCTCGCCGTTGCCGCTCTCGTCTGCGCAGGAACGCCTCTGGTTGCTCAGCCAATTCTTTCCGGAAAACCCGTTCTACCATGTCCCGCTCGCGTTCCGCATGGTGGGCGAGTTGGACCGATGCGCTCTGCAACGGGCGCTCGATGAGGTGGAACGTCGCCACGAGGTGTTGCGGACGACGTTTTCAGCGCCCGGAGGAGAGCTGGTGCAGACGGTCCAACCCCCGGACGCCTTGCCGCTGGAACCGGTCGACCTTCCGGACAGGTCCAGCGAGGGTGAGGAAAGGCTCCGGCGCGAGTTGGCCAAAGCGATCGCCATCCCGTTTGACCTCTCCTCGGGCCCGGTCGTTCGGGCGGTCCTGTACCGGCTCGGCGCCGGGGAGCACGTCTTGCTTGTCGTGATGCATCACATCGTGGTGGATGATCGGTCGGTCGAGGTCTTTGCAAACGAGCTGGCGCGGCACTACGCCCGGTTTAGCGGGACCGGCGAACCGCCGCTCGACGAGTTGCCCATCGGGTACGCCGATTACGCCGTCTGGCAACGGCGTCGCCTCGAGGATGGCGTGCTCGAGCGCGACCTTCGTTTCTGGACCGAGCGGCTCGGCGGCCTGCCGCGGTTGACGTTTGCAGAGGTCAAACTTGGCACCGAACCAAGCTTCCGCGCGGGTTGCTGCCGTGTGGAGGTACCCGGGGTTCTACAACGCGAACTGCAGGCGTTGGGCAACGCGCAGCACGCCACGCTTTTCATGACGTTGTTGGCCGGGTTTGCCGCGGCGCTCGCACACGTCACCGGAGAAACGGAACTCGGCATCGGCGCACCGATCTCGAACCGGAACCGGCTTGAGACCGAAGGGTTGATCGGGTTTTTCACCAACACGCAGGTCCTCAGGGTGGACGTTTCCGGCGACCCCACCTTCCGTGGGCTGTTGGGTCGGGTACGCGCCGTCTGCGTGGAAGCTTACGAGCACCAAGAAGCACCGTTCGAAAAAGTCGTGGAAGCGTTGCGACCCGAACGCGACTTGATGCGGAACCCACTGACCCCGGTGATCTTCACGCTGCAGTCGTCCCCGCCCTGGCGGGCCGATGTCGGCGGAGTCCGGATGAGCGCAATGGAGGTGGCCGAGGAGTTTGTGCGGTTTGATCTGGAGATGCATTTTGCCCAGGGCGAAGACGGGCTGATTGGGCGCCTGCTCTATGACCGTGGTTTGTTCCAGGCGTCTTCCCTGCCGGCACGCCTCGCGGAGCGCCTGCCGGCCCTGTTGCGTGCGGCCGCCCGGAACCCGGAGGTGCGATTGGCGGCTTTGCCGTGACGCTGACGCTTTCCGCTGCTCATGAACCGAGAGACGCCTCTTTCTGAACCTCCGTGCGGCGCAGAGACTCTGCCGGAGGTCTTCGCGCGCCGCGCACGGGAACACCCGGATCGGCCGGCGCTCCTTTTCGGTGGTGCGACCATGACGTACGGCGAGTTGGACCGCGTGTCAGACCGTTTCGCGCGGCGCTTGCAGGAGGAGTTTGCCGTGGGACCGGAGACGCTCGTCGCGGTCTGGATGGAACGGTCGTTCGAACTGGTTGCCGGAGTTTTCGGAATTTTGAAGGCGGGTGGCGCCTTCGTCCCCATCGACCCGGCAAACCCACGGGAACGGACGAGGTTCATCCTCGAGGACTGCTCGGCCAAGGTCGTGTTGACGCAGCGGCGGTTTCAGGAAGCGGCCGTTACGGTGGCGGGGTCGGAGATCGCCGTCGTCGCCCTGGATGCGACGGATCTCGATGGGAGAAACGGCGACTGCTCGGAAAGTTTCGGGACGCCGATCCCGGCCGATCGTCTGATGTACGTGATCTATACCTCCGGATCGACCGGGCACCCCAAAGGCGTCCTCATCGAACACGGGGCGGCCTTCCATTCGGTGTCGCAGATGCAGGCGTTGTACCCGATAAAACCCGGAGACGTTTGCATCCTCAAAGCGAACTACGCGTTCGACGTCTCCGTGGGCGAACTCGTCTGGTGGTTTCTGGGGTCCGCGAGTCTGCTGTTGCTCGAACCGGGGCTGGAGAGCAACCCCCTGGCCCTCGTGGGAGAGATGCAGCGTCACGGGGTCACGCAGGCGCTTTTCGTGCCGTCCATGCTGCAGGCGCTCTTGGAACGCCTGGGAAGCACGGAGGGGTTGAGTTCGCTCAAATGCTTGTTCTTGGGCGGCGAGACCGCACCGGTGCCGCTTTGGAACGAGCTGAGCCGGGCCCTGCCCGAGACCCGGTTGGTCAACGCTTACGGCCCGACCGAGGCGGCCATCTACGCCACGACCTATGGCGGCCCGGCTACGGAGAGAGGGGTGCCCATCGGCAAACCGATCGGCAACATGGCAGCCCACGTGCTGGACGAGGCGTTGCGCCCGGTGGCGGACGGGGTGGCGGGCGAACTCTGCCTGGGTGGTCCTGGACTCGCGCGCGGTTACCTGCGGCGGCCAGAGTTGAACGCCAAAGCTTTTGCGACTGGGTCCGGTGAGATCCCTGGTCGTTTATATCGGACCGGCGACCTTGTCCGCCGGCGGCCTGACGGAAACTTGGAATTCATCGGGCGTACCGATCACCAAGTGAAGGTCAGGGGGTACCGCGTGGAGTTGGGTGAAATCGAAGGGGTCCTGGCGCAGGATGAGCGGGTGGCGTCGTGCGCGGTGCTCGCCCTCGCTTCTGGACAGGGCGACCGCCGACTCGTGGCGTTTGTGGTCCCGAAATCCACGGACGAGCCGCCGGCCGAGAAGTCGTTGCGGGGTTTTCTGCGGGAACGTCTGCCGGGCTACATGGTGCCTTCGGCGTTCGTCATCCGTGCATCCTTGCCGCTGCTGGCCAACGGCAAACTCGACCGTAAAGCGCTGGCTGACGTGCCGAGGAAGGAGAGGTAGGCAGGACGGCGTTCGGAGTTCGGAGTTCCGGGTTCCGGGTTCCGGGTTCCGGGTTCCGGGTTCCGGGTTCCGGGTTCCGGGTTGCGCGAGGGAGGGCCGGTGCTGGCGCTGCGCGTAGGCCAAAGGGCAAATGGCAAATGGCAAAGGCCAAACTGGGAGGGACGGTGCGCCCCGCCCGCGCTCCCCTGGGTCCAAAGGCCATGTCGGGGTGGCTTCGCCGGGTTGATCTACCGCCGAGGGTGGGTTTCTCGTTGCGGCGGGACGCCGGCGCTACGCTTTGCGATTTGCTATTTCTGTGCCGTCGTGTTGTGAACGAACGGTGGCAAACGTCGTTCAAACGGTCGGCTTCGTCGGTTTGGGAGCCATGGGGTTGCCAATGG
>CAXUNV010000052.1:15093-15335 GCA_964252355.1 uncultured Chthoniobacterales bacterium
CCGGTTTTCGGGTGCAGGGGTACGACCTGCGCGCCTCGGCCAAGGAAGCGTTGGCAGGGCTCGGCGGCGCGGCGGCGGAGAGCGCGGCCGCGGCTGCGCAGGACGCCGACCTGCTGATGCTCATGGTGGTGAATGCCGCGCAGGCGGAAGCGGTCCTGTTCGATGACGGCGCACTCGAGGCTCTGCCTGCGGGTAGTCTCGTGGCGTTGACGGCAACCTGTCCGCCGCGCGCCGTCGAAGGA
>CAXUNV010000053.1:0-5957 GCA_964252355.1 uncultured Chthoniobacterales bacterium
CCCCGTGGTCCCCTGCGCATCTCTTCCATCTGTCATGAGCGGCGAGACAAAGACACGTCTCCTGAAGGTGAGCAACCTTTACCTGCGGGGTGGCCGACGGCGGGCCGATGCCCACGCGCGGAGCCCGTGCAGCCAAAAGCCGAAAAGGAACCTCCAGCGTCCCAGCGCGACGTGGTAAGCGAACGAATGCGCGTAGAGCGCCCACGCTTGCGGCCAGGCACCCGCGGCGGCGTCGGCCAACGCAGGGGGGCGGACCACCCGCGTGATCAGTTCGCGCCGGAGACGCGCCCGTGGCGGTCCACCCTCGTAACGGCCCTCCTTTTCTTCCGACAAGAGGTGAAGGGCGCCTTTGGTCGTCAGCTCGGTGCTGCCCACGAGGCTGGCGCCGTGCTGACGGTAAGCGAAGGTGAATGGTTGCCGGACGTGCACAAACCCCGGTTCGGCCCCGAGGTGCAGGGCCAGATCGATGTCTTCGGCATTCATCCGGGTTTCCTCAAAGCGCGCGCGGCACTCACGCCGGACCGCCAAGGCGGATGCGCCGATCCAGATGAAGGTGGCGGCGGAGGCAAAATAGTCGGCATAACCGTCGGTTTGCACCGGGGCGGGACGCTCGCCGGCCAGCTCCGCCTCGTCCCGGAAAGGACGTGCCGACCCGATCAGAAAGCGCGCCCCGGGGTGACGCGAAAGCGCTTCGCCAAGCGCCGTCAACGTCCAGGGAAACCAGAGGTCGTCACTGTCCAAAAACAGCACGTAACGACCTTGCGCGTGGTCCCAGCCGAGATTTCTCGCGGCGCCCGGACCCCGCTGCGCCTGTTGGAGGAAGCGGACCGGGCGTCCGCATCTGGCGACCACCCCCGCGGTGTCGTCGGCGGAGCCGTCATCCACGACGATCACCTCCAAGCTTTCGGGCGATGCTGGCGGCAGCGAAGCCAGCGTCGCCGACAAGAGGTGGGCGCGGTTGTACGTGGGGATCACCACCGACCATTGCGACATGCCGGGTCGCTCCCTAGCACAGCCGTCGATGCCATTCGACCCCTTTCGCGCGACGCTCCGGGCGGCGCTGCCGCCAAGGGTTTCCCGTTGACTGGTCGTCCATTTGGCCTACGGGTCCCTCCGGACGGCCGTTTTCTTCCGCATGAAAGATCCATTCCGCATCCACGCCATCTGCGTCGTGAAGAACGAGGGCGACATCGTCGGCCCTTGCCTGCAAGCCGCGTTGGGTTGGGCGGACCGCGTCATCGTCTACGATGGACAGAGCGAAGACGACACTTGGGCAGTGGTGCGGCGCGCGGCGGCGCAGGACCCCCGCGTCATCCCTTGGAAGCAGGACGGCAAGGCGTTCCAAGAGAGCCTGCGGGCGGAAGCCTACAACGCGTTCCGCTCCGGAGCCCGGCCGGGCGACTGGTGGTGTCACCTCGACGCGGACGAATTCTACACAGAAAATCCGCGGGGCTTTCTGGCGAAGGTACCCTGGCCTTTCCACGTGGTTTGGGGCGTTGCCGTGGAGTTCTACTTGACCGAACGGGACGTGCCGGCGGACTACGCGCTTTCTGCCGTCGTGCCCCCGGCGGACTTAGAGAAGCTCAGGCACTACCACGTCACCAATTCCGAACCGCGCTTCTTCCGGGAGCGGGCGCGGCTGGTTTGGCCCGAAAACACCGGATGGCCGCTGAACATGGGACCAGTCTTCCCCAAGCGCATCCTCTACAAACATTACAAATACCGGTCGCCCGAGCAGATGCAGCGGCGCCTGGCCACCCGCCTCGATTCGGTCCGGCGCGGTTTCCCCGGCTGGGAACATGCCCGTACTGACAATTGGCGGGAGAAGGTGCCGGTTGCCGCGACGCTCCACGAGTGGAGACCTGGCCAACCGTTCGCCTACGAGGAGCGGTCCCTGCCGCGGCACTTGGAAAAACCGCTCCGGCGCGTCGCCAAGCTGGCCTTGCATGGTTTGGGGGTACTGCCTTGAGTCCGGTTCGGCACCGGGTGGCAGCTGTCCCCGTCCCGCGATGAGCGTCGTGCCCTCTTGCCATTGGGCGGTGATGATGTTGATCGGGCCTCAGCCCGAGGAGATCGAACGCGCCCGCGACACCGTCGCTTCGTTGCTGGCTTACGAACCCACGGGGGGGCTGCTGCTGTTGGTCGATGACTGCCGTACCCCAAGGCCCCTGGCGGAGCAGATTGCGCCGAGTCTGGCGGCCGGCCGGCGCGTCGTTTCTTTGCTGAACCCGCGCTTGGGACGCGCAAACGGGTGGGGGCCCGGCACGGGTGCCGGCGCTCTGGGTGCGTTGCGCGAGGCTTGCAAAGTGCCGGACCTCCGCTTCGTGCTGAAATTGGACACCGACGCGCTCGTCGTTGCGCCGTTCGTCGCGCAGGTGAACGGCAAATTTGCGGCTTGTCCGCAAGCCGGCATCCTCGGCACCTACCAGTTCAGCCCCGCCCAGCGCACCGAAGCGACGTCCACCCCGGCGCTGGAAAAGTTGCTCCGGCAGTTCACCATCTGGCGGCGTACGCCCGCGGGTGGACCGGCGTTGCAGCTTGCTTTCTGGGGTAAGTACAAACGCGTTCGCAACGTCCTGCGCCAAGCCATCATGAACGGCTACCGCTTGGGCGAACATTGCGCCGGCGGCAGTTACGCGATCTCGATGCCTTGCGTGCGCGCGTTGCAAGCGGCCGGTTTGTTGGATGATCCCACGCGGTTTCTTCAGGTGCCGCTTGGGGATGACCCCTTGCTGGCGCTGTTGGCCGCGGCGGCGGGTTACGGCTTGGCGCCGTTTGACGCAGCCGGCGAACCTTTCGCCATCCGCCACCGGGGGCTGCCGGACACGCCCGAAAACCTCCTGGCCCGCGGCCACAGCATCATCCACAGCGTGAAAGACCACGGGGACCAGACCGAGGTGGCGTTGCGGGCCTTTTTCCGCAACCGACGGGACGGGGCGCCTGCGCCATCCCAGGATCGGTGGGGCGAAAACCCGGCCGGTTAGCGCGGTTTGCGGTGGCGTGGCCGCGCGGTCCACGGCCCGGCCGCCGTGCCTACGGTGGGGCGTTAACCCCCAACCTGCAGGTCGGGCAGCCGTCCCGTCTCATTACCGCAGGTTGGAGGGTGCCGACGCGGGACGACCCGAAGGGCGGTTTGGCAGGATTTGCAGCCCGGCTCAGGCCAGCCGGCGGCAATCCACTTCGAGGGCCGCCCACCTCTGCCGCCAGTTCTCGCCCCACCGGGTAACCCGTCCGGCACGGTCAAGCCCGTGGGCGAGCGTCTCCCGGCCGGACCGCAGAAGCGGATCGAGCCCCGGCGGCAACCGTTCGGTAAAGTTCGACGAGTGCATCGTGCCGACCCTGCAGATCGTATTCGGCTTCGACGTAGACGCGCCCGCACCGGCCCATCCCCGCCCAGGTCGCCGGCTGCGAGATCACCTCCGCCAGCGTCGAGGAGAGGGCCGAGACGTCGCGTTCCGGGACCAAGCGGCCGGATCTCCCGTCCAGAATGCTCTCCGGAAAGCCGTTGTGGCGCGTGCAGATCACCGGCAACCCCATGGCTTGCGCCTCTTGCAGCACCATCCCTTGACCCTCGACGTCACCGTTGGCGCCTTCCACGCTGGCCAGCAGAAACAGGTGCGACCGATCGAACGCGGCCCGGATGCCGTCCTCGTCCTGCCAGCCCAACAGCCGGATCCGCCCGCGCATCCCCAACTCGTCGATGAGTGCATTCAGTTTCTCGCGCAGGTGGCCGTCACCCGCGATCTCGTACTGGAGGCCGGGGCGGTCGCGCATCAAGGCGGCGACGGCCGGAATCGCGGACTCAAAACCTTTCTTTTCGGTCAGCCGGCCGACCGACAGCAACCGGACCGTGCCGTCCGGTTCCGGCCCGCGTTCCCGAAAAGTGAATTTCGTCAAATCGGTGCCAAGTTTAAACCGCGAGATCCTGCCGGCGTCGCAGCCGATGGCCGTCAACCGCCCCTGCATGTACTGGCTTGAACAGGTGAAGGCGTCCCCGTGCGCAAAAAGGTCGGCGTAGGTCTGCGCGCCGTGGCTGCGCACGTACGAAGACGCGTCGTACCCGTGGAAAGTGGTGAGCAACGGTCCGCGCAGCACCCCGCAGGCACGCATCCGTTGCGCAAAGACTCCGGATGGGCCGAAATGGGCGTGGATCACGTCGTACTCGGGCGACCCGATGAAAGTCGCGGTCCGCAGCAGGCGGGAGTGTTGCGACATTTCGTGCCGCCAACGTCGCGGGTTGCGCATTTCCGCGAGGGGCTGCAAACGCTTGGCTCGGGCGAACCAGGCCACGCACCGGACCAAGGAAGCCACTCGCGCGGTCCGCGAAGCCGGGGGCAGGACATATTTGACCGTGCCCTGCAGGCCGTACCGGGCGACGTCCGGATGTTGCGGGCCGCCTTCGCCCCGGCTGAGGGCGAACAGATCCACTTGGTGGCCGCGGTCCAGCAACCCCGTGACCTGGTTCAGGATGAACGTTTCGGAGAGCTTGGGGAAGACGCCGACCACGAAAGCGATCTTCATCCGCGTGCCCAAGGTTCCACGACGCGAAAACCACCGAGGCTGGCCAACCTCGCCCGGGCAGACGCGTAGCAGCGTCGCGCCCAAAAACCGCCCTCGGCGCCGAAACAGCGGGCGAGCAGCCGCTCAAAGCGAGAGCAATAGATCGGGTGACGCAGCCCGCAGAGCGCGGCCAAGTAGATCCAGCGGCGCGCTTCGGCCAATTGTGCCGCCGCCTCCCGGCCCCGCGCCGCGAAATAGTGGTTCCAAGCCAGCCACAACGCTTGGTCGCCCACGGTGGTGCGGTGGTGCGGCTGCAGCTTGCGGTAGCACCGGTGAAGGTACCAGCGCCGGAAGGGCGCCTGCGCGAGATCGGCCCGGGAGCGCGTCAGGGATTTGGCGTGCTTGGTCCACGTGGCCAACGGTTCGTCCACGTAGGCCAGCCGCAGCCCGGTCTGCCCGAGCCGCGCCAGGGCGTCACGGTCTTCGCTGAACCGCATCTGGTCAACGAATGCGCCCGCCTCCCACAACTTCGCTTTCGGCAGAACCAACGCGTCAAAATGGACAAACGTTCGGATCATGAACGCGACCAAGTTGTCGGTCGTGGCCAACCCGGGAAACCGGAGGACCAAGTCCGGCTCCGCCCCGTCCAACCAGACGACCGCGAGCGCGCACGCCGCACCCGCCTCGGGACCGAGGAGTGCCCCGCCCATTTTTTCGACGAACGTGGGTGCCAACCAATCGTCGGCGTCATGGAAATGTACCCAGGGGCAGGAGGCGGCTTCCAGCAAACGGTTGCGCGCGTAGCCGGGACCACGGCTACGGTGGCCTCGCAGCACGGTGGCACCGCAGCTTTCCGCCAACGCGGCCGAGTCATCTTGGCTCCCGTCGTCGTAGACGATCACCTCGGCAAACGGCACCGTCTGAGCGGCAACCTGGCCGAGCAGGCGAGGCAGGTGTTCCGCCGCGTTGTAACAAGGGATGAGTAGCGAAATCGGGTTCATACCAAGTCGCGGCGCCGACGTCCGTCACCCGCGCCCCGCGGGTCCTCACGGCGCCGCCACGGTCCGCCGTTGCCAATCGGCCAAGCGTTCCGCGGCGGCAAACCCCAGGAGCGCCATCGTCAAGCGGTACTTCGGCGGGGCGGCCGGCCCTGCCACCGCCAAAAGCCCCTCGCGGCGGCGCTCCGCGTAGTAGGCGCGCGCCCTCCCGAGATCCTGGCGGGCCAGCGTTCGCGCCATCTCAAAACACGCCATGCCGGCCAGCCGGCGATACGGCGCCGGGCCGACGCCGGTCTCGTCCAGCCAACGCAGAAACGCTTGGATGAGGGTCGTTTTGCCCGCCACCACCGCCCCGGGATCCTTCCGGCAAACGGTGCCCTCCGACCAGAGGCGGTAGACGGCTGGCGCCGCCGGCACCAACGCGAACGCCAACCCGGCGCGCAGGGCCCGAAAGTAGAG
>CAXUNV010000053.1:5967-15316 GCA_964252355.1 uncultured Chthoniobacterales bacterium
TACTCTTGGTTGCACGCCAACTGCTCGTCCCAACCCCCGATACGCCGCAACGCCGCCGCCCGCCAGAGACAACCTCCCGTCTGCGGAAGGTTCCAACGCAGCCATTCCGCACGCCAGTCGACCGGTTCGGCAAGGTTTTGCCGTGCTTGACTTGCCACCCGTCCATCCGCCCAAGTCTCGAACAGCACCGGGGTGCAGAGAACGTCCGCTTCCGCCGCCGCCGCCGCGCCGAGTTGGTCCGCGACCTTCGTCGGCGGGAGCGCGTCGTCCGCGTCCAGGAACTGGATCCACTCGCCTTGCGCCGCTCGCAGGATGGCATTGCGGGCGACGTTGCCGCCCTGGCGTCCCTGCGAAACCAACCGGATTCGATCGCCAAAAGCCCGGCAAAGTTCGACCGTCCGATCTGTCGAACCGTCGTCGACGACGATCACCTCCTTGTCCGGCCAAGACTGCGCGAGCGCGGTCTCGACCGTCTGGCTGATCCACCGTTCGCAGTTGTAGACCGGGATGCCGATAGTCACTCTCATGGGCGGTCCACCGATTCCACAGGGAGGCCTTTCCCGCAAGCCGTCGCCGGCTTCGGCCAACTGAAGAGACGCCGGTTAACGGGTCCGCCTTTTACGGAGCGTCGCTGGAGCCGGGCCTCCAAACCGGCCAACGATTCGTCGGCGAAAAGGGCGCACGCTTCGGCTTGGGCCGCGGCCCGCTGCAGCAGCGGCAGCCGGTGGGCGGGCGCCTTCGCCCAAAGCGTCTGCAGCGCCTCGCCAAAGTTGTCCTGCGGCCCAGCCAAGGCCCGCAGGTGCTGGGCGGAGAGGATGGCCACTCCGCGACCGAACTGCCGGCGCAAGCCCTCGAACTTTTGGGCGTAGTAGTCGCCGTCGACGATCGCCAAAACCGGGACGCCCATCGACAAGGCGAAAACGGCGGCGTGGTAAGAACTGGTCACCAACGTCCGGCAAGTAGCCACCGCGGCCAGCACGTCGGGGAGACGGAACGACGGCTGCACCCACCCCAGGTCGGGTGAACGCACCGCCGCGTTGCTGTGCTGGTCCTGCGCAGCGATGGGCACCGACGTCAACGCCACCCCTTGCGCCCGGCAGAACGCCTGCAGCACGCCGCGGATGGCGGAGAGGTCGGACGAACCAAATCCCGTGTAGTAAGCCACCCGGAAGCTGACGCCGAGGTTTGCGCCCAACTGCGCCGGCGCGTACGAGAGCGCCATGCCGATGGCGTCATCGCCGGTCAAACGCATCCGGCTTTCCGGGAACTTCCAGCTGCGGAGCAGCGTTTGGGAGTCAGCCTCCCGCAACCCGACCGCGCGTAACCGGCGCATCGCGCGCCGCACCGTGCAGCGGATGCGCGGCCGGCGCAAGGGTCCCACGCCCAGACCAAAGGCCACGGACGGCACGCCCCAGCCCGACAACGCGCAAAGGGTGCTCGCCAGCCGGTTTGACAACGTTCCGAAAGGGTCTGCCAAGTACCCGCCCCCGCACCAGACGTACACGTCTACCCCGCGCAAAAACCGGACGAAGCCGGCCACGTCGGCCGCGGCGTGTGACGGGTCGCAGGCCCTCGCCAGGATCGTGGCCAAGCCAGGCTGGCGCAAGGCGTGGAACCAAAACGGCGGGCCCGGCAGGATGCTCGGCGCGCGCGCCTCCATCCACCAACCCAGGGCGGCCACCCGTGCCCAGCGCGCACGGTCCGAGGGGTGCACCGGGTAAACTCCCGGGAGGACCTGCTTCAGCCGTGAGGCGTCCGACGCGAACGTGTAAACCTCTGCCTGCGGCCACCGGGCCCGCACCCGCGCGCACGCTTGCACCAACATCGCGAGATCGCCCAGGTTTTGCAGTTCCGGGGCACCGTTGTCGACCAAGACCCTCATGCCACAGCTTTCAACGGCGTGTGCGCCGGGCGCTTAACCCCGGCTTTTCGCGCCTGCGAATGCTGGGTCGCACCGCACGGGGGTTCAAATCGTGTCCACAAAGGTGCGTTCAGCCCGTTGGTATTGGAAAAGGCCCAAGAAGAAGACGCCGACGGTCACCGCCACGGACCAGAGCGTCACAGCTAGGGAGAGAAAGTCCGTCCCCAGAAAGCTCGCGCGGAAGTTCTCGATCACCGGTGCCATGGGGTTCGCCCAAACCAAGAAGGCGTATTTCGCCGGGATCTTGGAAACCGGGTAGATGATCGGGCTGGCGTACATCCAGATCTGGAGGCCGAAGGCGATGAGGTGTACCAAATCCAAGTATTTGGCCGTGAAGGAGGCAAAGAGCAGGCCAAAACCCAGCGCGAGCAGAGCGGCTTGGAGGATCAGCAGCGGCACGGTCAAGAATGCCCAAGGCGTGGGGTGGACCGGCGCGCCGCTGAGGACGAAGTAGGTCAGGAATCCCAGCAAGCTCAGCAACTGCACCGCCAAAGCGAACAGGTTCGAACTCGTCGTGCTAAGCGGCACGATCAGGCGAGGAAAAAAGACTTTGGAAAACAGGTTTGAATTGGTCACGAACGTCGTCGCGTTCGTGCTGACGCACTGGGCGAAATAAGCCCAGAGGGTAAGGCCGCTGAGGTAAAAGAGCATGGGCGGGACGCCGTTCGTCGGCATCTTGGCCACCCCGCCGAAGATGACGGTGAACACCAACGTGGTGAGCAGTGGCTGGATCAGGAACCAGAGCGGGCCCAGCAGCGTCTGCTTGTACTTCACCATGAAATCCCGGCGGACCAGCAGCAGAAACAAGTCCCGGAACTCGACCAAACTCCGCCAATCCAATTTCAACCAATTCTGCCGGGGTTGGATGAGGATTTCGTAATCTTCTCGTACGCTCATAAACTCTTTGACAAAACGGCGGCACGAAGCGGTGGTTCACTCATTGCAAGGTGGAGCGGCTCTGGACGAGCAAATTTCGCTCTTCTGGCAACAGGTTGCCCCGCTCGGCTGTGGCCAGCAGCCGCTGCGCGTCGCTCCGATCGCCGGCCGCCGCCCGGATGATGCCGGCGTACAACGCGTCTGACGCATTCTGCAGCGCGCGCGGGTCAAGCGTGTTCAGGACCCGCACGGCGTTGTCGAGGTCGCCGTCGCGAAACAGCGTGAAGGCGTAGGTGGTTCCAAACTGCGGGTGAACGCCGCGGTCCTTCTCCCAGTTTTCTTTCGCCCATTCTCGGAACGCGCCGTTGTTGATGCCAAGCAAGGCGCCGAGCACGACCACGTTGTTGCGGGCACCGCGGTCATTGAAGTCGAGTTCCAACAACCGGTTGGCCACGCGGAAAAGGCCCCCGGTGTTGCGCTCCTGGTCGTACCAGCGCCAAAGCGCCTCCAGCGCTTGGCGCCGGTCGGAGGTCGCGTCCGCGGCGGCCCAGAGGGCCGCTTCGGCTTCTGGACGCCAACCCCAGGTCATGGCCAGATGGTAGAGCGCCGCCAGCTTCTCGGACGTTTGCTCAGCCCGCGCCAAGCTGGCGCGCCAAGCGTCGGCGCCTTCCGAAGCGCTCATCGTCCCAAGTTCGCGCCGCGCTTTGAGTTCGTAGGCGATGCGCAGGTACTCGTCCCAACGCCAATCGGCGTCTTTGACCTCCGCCAGCAGACCCGCCCAATCTTTCTGCTCCAAGGCCACGGCCGTCAAGGCGGCTTGAAAAGTCGGGTTGCCGAGCACCTCGGCACTGACCCGGGATGCGCTGGCACGGGCTTCCGCCAGCAAGCCTTTCGCCGTCAGCCAGCGCACCAGTTGGGACGCCGGCAGTGTTTCGCCATGAAAACGCTCAAAACAGTTCTTCAACAGGTCATCAAAACGCGGCCGGTCGCTTTGCAGGAAGAGGTCCAACGCGATCAGCACATCCTCAAACTGCACCTGGGGACGCGCGAGTAACGCCTCGACGTGAGGCCGCGCGCGTGCGAAGGCGCCGGCGGAGATGCCGTCCGAAGCGAGCAGGCGGTGGGCTTTCTCCGCGAGGTCCGGGTCCGCACAAAATGCCTCAAGGCTTTCGCGCGCGATGGATGCCCGTACGGGGTCGCCGGAAACCAGCTCGAGCGCGCTCAGGTTAAATCGATCCGCCGCCGTCGCTTCCGGTCGGGCGATGGCGCGGCGGAAATAGTCGATGGCTTGCGGTCGGTTGTTGACCGCCAAAGCCAGCCCGGCCGCCGCACGGTCGAAGCGCAGTCCACGCGCTTCTTCGGGTACCCGCCGCAACGCGTCGTCAGCCTGCCGAAACTGGCGGGCGCTGGTGGCCGTCTCCGCCAAAGCAACCCACGCATCCGGGTCGTGCGGATGCAGCGAGGTGATCCGGGTGCGCCATTTGACCGCCTCGGCGGGTGAAACCAGCAAGCTGACGTCGGCCATAAGTTCGATCGCTTCGCGGTTTGCCGGGTTGAGCTGGATCGCGCGTCGGGCGGCTACCACGGCTTCGTCGTACCGTTTGGCTGCAAACGCTTTCTGCGCAGCGTTCGTCGAGCGCTGGCTCTGCCAGGCCCGATACGTTTCCAGCGGCCCGGCCAAGGCCGGCCGGTCCAATGCGCCCAAGAGCACCAACGCGAGCACCAGCACGCCCTGGGGCAGCCACCGCGTCGGACGTGCAAACTTCATGAACTTAACGGTACGGCAACCGGAACCAATCCGGACGGTACGCGGGCAACAAAAGAAGCCGTTGGCCCCGGTGCCACGCGTCCCGCCCCGGACAAGAAACCCCCGAAAGGCACAAAGCCTTCGGGGGTTTCCAAATAGACGGCTACGGAGCCGCCACGACCGCCTGTCTAGGCAGCCACCAGTTTGGAGCGCTTATTGCGCAGGGCAAGCACGCCCAGAGCGCAAGCCGCCAGACCGATCGCCAATTGCCCAACCTCCGGTACCGGAGTGAAGGAGATGTTGCCAAGGCCAAGGCCGTGCAAGGACGGATTCGGCCCGGTGCTGCCGTAGGTAAAGACGATCTCCTTCAACGGCAGGTTGCCGGACGAGACCTTCACGTTACCGTCGGCGCTGCCCGCGCCAAAGTTCGACGCAGCCTTCACGCCCGTGACGGTGTTGCCCGTGACCACGTTGTCCTTGCTGCCGACCAGGGTAAGACCCCCGGTTTTGAAGGTGACCTGATCAACGAACTTCGTCGCGTCGTTCGAATCGACGTCAAAGAGGGAGAAGTTCACGTTGGAAACGCCCTGTTTGAAGCCGCCCAGGAAGTCGATGGTGAATGTCACCAAGCTTCCCGTCGACGTGAACGTCGACACCGTCGAGAGGTTGGAGCTGCCCGGAGCCAAACCGCCCTGGAACACGGTATTCGTGACCGCCGGCGTCTGGATGTTTGAGGTACCGAAGCGGGTCGCATTTGCGCCACCGGTGAACGTTTCCGTCACCTTCACTTGGCCTCCGTTGAGGTTGATGACATCCGTGTACGCAGAACCACTTTTACTCAAAGTACCCTGCGTCACGTTGTTCCAGTCCAGCGTTACGACGCTGGCCTGCGCGGTCAAGCCCGTAAGCCCGAACCCTGCCGCTAAGCCCAGTATCCACAATTTCTTCATGTTGTCGGTAGGTGAAGAGAGCTAAGGGCCCCCCCTTTAAGACAGCAGGAGGGTAACAGAGGCTCGCCGGCCCGCACCTGGAAGGTGAAAACATATTTACGACTTTTATAGCGCTGCCACGTCCGAACCCGGGCGCAAGATCTCGCGTAGCAGGTCCCGCGCCTGCCGACGGGCCACCGCAGGATCTTCGTAGCCAAGCGCGATCAATTCCAGCGAACGCCGGTCGGCCTCCCGACGTCGCTGCCACACGGCGCGCAGTCGCGAGCCCGCCCGATCCGCTTTTTGCTGGTCGTCCGTGTTGGTCACCGCCGCGCCATCCATGATGAAGAAAACCTGCAGCGGACCGGCCTCGTCCTCGAACACCATCTGCCGAACCCGCAACGTCCGCCCAAAAGCCCCATAATCGAAGTAACCCAAATCCTGGGTGAGGCGGCGGCCGGTCGCCGGCAGGCAGATTTCCGGCGAGTGTTGGCTGCGCGCAAAGTAGGCGCGTTCCCCGGCCTGCCAAGCGAAGAAGTACCCGACCCACTCCGTGCCAGGTACCGGCGTCCAACGGACCCCTTCGGCCCGATCGCAGCCGAGTTGCGCCCGGATCTCGGCGGACACCGGCACGGGGCGGGCCTTGGCGGTGCCCGCACCGTCCGGCCAGGCGACCGTCCAGCGTGCGTTTGCCGCTGCGGCCGACGGTAAGTACCACCAAACCCGCAACGTCTCGGCCAAGAATGGGCAGAGCACCGCAACCGCCAAAATGCCGAGCGGCGGGCGAGCCCCCGGAAGCCCGCGGGCCTCCACGGTAGGCCCGGGTCCCGGTCCAGACGCGGGCGGTCCCGCGCCGGCCCAGGCCCGAACGACCAGGATCAACGCGAAGCAGGCCGCGCCGAAGGCGAGCGTCCCAGCCACATCGTGCCAGCGCTCGATCGCCGCAGGTCCGCCTTGGCTGCCAAACCAAGCCAGCCAGACGATGCGGGCCAAGTTGGTCAAGGTGGCAAGGGCGACGCCCACGGCCACGACCCAGAGCCGCCCGACTCCGCGGAAACGCGTCCAATCGGAAAGGAAGAGGGCGACCGCGACGGTCGTCTGCAGGCTCTTGATGCCGCTGCACGCCTCGTCAATGCCGATCAACCCCGCCCCGGTCTCCACGACGCTGCCCCGCTGGTAAGCCGCCACGCCGAGTGCATTGAGAAATTCGGTGGCGACGAACGCGCCAAACCGCATCAGCCCCGTGGTCACAGGAATCTCGAAGCGCCCCAGCCAGGGCACGCCGGTCAAGACGAAAAGGCACGGAAACAGCAGCGTTTGCCACCACCGCTTGCCTCCAAAAAGGTCGGCGCAAGCCAGGGTGAGGCAGACCACGACGGCTGCCAGGCACCAGACCGCGGCTCGCCAGTCGAGGTTTGCGTCCAAGATGACGCGCAACGGCACCAAGGAGAGCGCCAGCGCCACGATCAGCGGGCTGTACCACTTCCCGTCTTGGCTCTCGCGCGCCGCCAAGAGGTGGCGCCTACGCCAGACCAAAACCGCGGTGAGGAACGGGATGATCCAGCCGTATTGATAATCCGGCAGCAAGCGCCAGAACACGGAGAGATGCCAGAATAGCAAAGCCCAGGCGTAGAGCAGCAGTGCGGCCGCTAATCCGACGGCCAGGAAGGGTGCGCCAAAAGACGGACGCCAGAGGCTGGTACGCATCGCCCGGCCCCATACGGGCGTTCGCCAATTCGGTCAAGCCGGACGGCCCGGGTCGGCAGAAGCCGTCACGCGGGGCGGCGGCAACGCTGAGCGGGTCGCAGCGGGGGTTGCCAGGTCCCGGTTCCATGTGTACGGCGGGGGGGAGTTGCCTCAAGTTTCCTTTGTCATGATTGACCTGCGCAGGTTTTCCAATCAAGGGTTTGATCGCGGGGCGCCCCGTTGGCGGGAAGCGCTCTGGGTTGGCGTCCGTTGTCTGTTCTTCGAGAATCCGCTGCCGGTGCCATCCGGGTGGAGGGTGCGGATCCTTCGGTGGTTCGGCGCCCGGGTGGGGGAGCGCGTGGTCATCCGTTCGCAGGTCAAGATCACGTTTCCGTGGCGGTTGCGGGTCGGCAATGACGTGTGGATCGGGGACGGCGTTTGGATCCTCTCGCTCGCCCCGGTCACCGTCGGTGACAGCGTCTGCCTATCCCAGCGGTGCTTCCTCTGCAGCGGTTCCCACGACTACCGCGTCGACACGTTCGACCTCATCACGAAGCCGATCGAAATCAGGTCGTCGAGTTGGATCGCTGCGGACGCCTTCGTCGGACCCGGGGTCACCGTGGGACCCGGCTCAGTGCTCGCCGCTGGCGGGGTGGCCACTCGCACGGTCCCGCCGCACACCCTGGCCGGCGGCAATCCTGCCGCCGTCATCAAGACGTTATGATGGCCATCGTCCCCAGGTCCGCATGCGCATCCTGATCTTAAATCAGTACATCCCTCCCGATCCGTCGCCGACTGCCAAACTCGTCGGCGGCCTCGGGACGGCGCTCCGGGCCGAAGGCCACGAAGTCCATCTGGTCGGCGCCCACCAAGATTATCGCGTGCGCGCGCGGGGGCGCGTGGCACGTGCCCGCCGGGAACTCCGGGCGTTGGTTCGCCTGGGGGTGGCCGGCTGGCGGGCGGGTCCGGCTGACGTGGTTCTGTCGACCTCCTCGCCGCCCGCCTCCCTGATCCTTGCCACGTTGCTGGCGGGTGTCCGTCGGGCGACCGGCGTGCATTGGGCGATGGATCTTTATCCCGAGTTGGCGTTTGCGCTCGGTGGTCGTGTGCCCAGCGTCGTCGCGCACCTCCTGTACGCGGTCACGGGCACCTGCTACCGCCGGCAGGCGCGCACGGTCTGCCTCGACGGCGACATGCAGGCGCACCTCTCCCACCGTTACGGGATTGGCAGCGTCGTCATCCGGCCTTGGTTGCTGCAGCAGGTCGACGACCTTAGCCCAGCAGATCTGGCTTACCCGGCGCGGGAGGGTTTTACCTGGCTCTACTCCGGCAACCTCGGTCAGGCCCACGAATGGGAAACCCCGTTGGCCGCGCAAGCTTTGTTAGAGAAAAAAGGGCTTCCCGTGACCTTGGCCTTCCAGGGGTGGGGGGCGGCGCGCCCCGCGGCGGAAACGCGCGCGCGCGACTTGGGTTTGAAACGGGTGGAGTGGCGCCCGTACGCGCCGGAAGAGGTGCTCCCGCGCGTTTTGTTGCGGGCGCACGTGATGTTGGTGACGCAACGGCCGGAAACGCAGGGATTGCTCTGGCCGAGCAAATTGGGACTGCTGATGCGCCTGCCACGGCCGCTCGTCTTCGTGGGTCCAAGCTCCGGCGCCATCGCGGACGACGTCCGGCAGCTGCCTCACGGCAGCGTGGTTCAACCCGGGGCGGCGCAGACGTTGGCTGACGAGATCGCACGTCTTTTTCAGGCTTGGCCTCCGGCCGACGTTCCGGAACTGCGGCCCGGCTTGACCTTAGACCAAGCGTGGCCGGAGTGGCGCCGCGCCCTGCACGAAGCGCTTGACGCGGGTGGCCGCGGCCGTGGGCAGGCTTCCACGCCACCTATATAATATAGAAACGATGATGGCGGGCGGGGCGCGCCGGTGTGCCGGAGGTTTCGCTTCGCTTTCAGGGGAGCGCGGGCGTCCCGCCCGTTTCGGCCGCCGAGGCCCCTTCGGTGAGCGCCGATGGGCATCCCCCCGTCCTGGAGTCGAGGCGGTGCCCGCGGCCGCAGGATGGGACCGCCGCCCCGCCGGTTCGGGGAGGGCGCGCGCTCCGGCGGGCCTGCCGCAAGGGTCGTGACCGCACCTCCGTTAACGGGCGGGACGCCCGCGCTCCCCCTTTACCGACGGAGCTTTCCCAGGATGAGCC
>CAXUNV010000054.1:0-15183 GCA_964252355.1 uncultured Chthoniobacterales bacterium
ACGCCTCCCCGCCGACCTCGTTCCGGCTCAGCGACATGTTGGCGATGTTGATGCGCGCGGACCCAAGTAAGGTGCCGATCTGGCCCACGATGCCGGGAACGTCTTGGTTTTCCAGCACGAGCAACACCCCTTGCGGGCGGGCCTCCACCGAGCGCCCATTGACCATCACGATCCGGGGAGACGCCCCGATGAACGTCCCGGCCACGGAAAAGGTCTCGGCGCCGGACCGGCTTGTGCCTCCACCAGATCGGTAAATTCACCGGGAGAACTCTCCCGAGTTTCCGTCACCTTCAGCCCGAGCGTCCGGGCCAGCGCCACGGCGTTGACGACGTTGACGTCCTGACCGCCGGCCTTCTCCAAGAACCCTTTCAAGATCGAGCGGGAAATGGGGGCGGTTTCAAGCTCGCTGACCCTACCGCTGTAGTTGACCGTGAGCTCATCGCAGCGTTGGGGCGCGAGCTGCCGCAGGAAGCGGCCGAGCCGCTCGCCAAAATCAAGGTAAGGCCGGATGGACGCGAGTGTCTTGGCGTCGAGGTTGGGCACGTTCACCGCGTTGCGGATGACGCCGTGCAGCAGCACGGAACGGATCGCTTCGGCAATTTCGATGCCGACGCTTTCCTGCGCCTCCACCGTGGACGCGCCGAGGTGCGGGGTGAAGACCACGTTTGGCAGGCCGCGCAGGGGAAAGTCTGCCGGGGGCGGTTCCACCTCGAAGACATCCAGGGCGGCCGCCGCCACACGGCCGTCGCGCAGCGCGTCCGCTAAGGCGGCTTCGTCCACCAAGCCGCCCCGGGCGCAGTTCACCACGCGCGCGCCGGGTTTCAGTTGCCGAAGCCGCTCTGCGTTGAGCAGGTGGTGCGTGTCGGGCGACAACGGCAGGTGCAACGTCACAAAATCGGCTTGGCGCAACACGTCGGCCAAGTCGTCATAAAGTTCGACCTGCAAAGACCTCGCGCGGCTGGGCGAAAGGTAAGGGTCAAACGCCACCGGCCGCATCCCAAACGCGATCCCTCGCCGGGCGATCTCCGTCCCGATCCGGCCCATGCCGAGGATGCCCAGCGTCTTGCCGCTGAGCTCGACGCCTTCAAAACTTTTGCGGTCCCAACGGCCGGCCTTCACGCTAGCATCGGCCTGCGGGATGCTGCGCGCGATGGAGACGAGCAGGGAAAAAGCGTGTTCGGCGGTAGAAACCGTGTTGCCGCCGGGTGTGTTCATGACGATGACGCCGCCGGCCGTGGCCGCCTCGACGTCCACGTTGTCTACCCCCACACCGGCTCGGCCGACCACCCGCAGCGATTTAGCCGCCCTCAGCACCGCGGCCGTGACCTTGGTCTGCGAGCGGACGACCACCCCGGCATACTCCCCGATGCCGCTGACGAGTTCGGCCTCGCCCTGGCCGGTCTTCACCGTGACTTCGAGCTCGCCGCCGCCTTCCAGGGCCGCCACTCCGCGCGGCGAGATCGCGTCGGCCACCAACACCTTCGGCCGGTCAGCCATGGTCCAATTTCGTCAGCAACCCCCGCAGCAGTTCGAGGCCCGGCAAACCTGCCAAGCGCGACGCGCAGGCGGCCAAAGACGGCGCCCGTTCGGGGACCCGTCGCACCGGCCGGAAACTAAGCGTCGGGACCGGCGCGACCCGTCGATTGGCGTAAAGCGCCAAAGCCAACAGCGGCCAAGCGTGCCGATAGATGTCGTACTTGAGGTAAAACACCGCGGGGAAACCCGTCCCGGTGATGAGGTCTTCGTCCCAAGAACCGTCCTCGTTTTGGCTGTTGAGGAGATAGCGCACGCCGCGCCGGACGCTTTCCCGTTCGCGGTCGGGAAAAGCGAGCAACCCCATCAGCGCCCAAGCGGTCTGAGACGGGGTGCTCCGTCCGCGGCCGCGCATGGCGGCGTCCTCGTACGACGCGCAACTTTCGCCCCAGCCGCCGTCGGCGTTCTGGTGACGCTCCAGCCAAGCGCCGCCGCGCACCACCCAATCCTCCGTCATGTCAACGCCGATCGCACTCAGCCCGCGGAGAACCTGCCAAGTCCCGTAGATGTAGTTCACGCCCCACCGGCCGTACCAAGCACCGTCGGGTTCTTGGTGTTTGCGCAAAAAGCGCAGGGCACGACGCACCACCGGTTGCGCCGGGGTGTAACTGAATTCGGCGAGCACCTCCAACGTGCGCGCCGTCAAGTCGCAGCAACTAGGGTCCAAAATCGCGTTGTGGTCCGCGAACGGCACATTCTCCAGCAGGGGGTTGATGACGTCGCGGTCGAACGCCGCCCAACCGCCGTCGCGGCATTGGAAACTGAGCAGCCAACTCAAGGCACGGTCGTACAACGCCGGGTCATCGGTATAACCGGCGGCTTTCAGGGCCAGCAACACCATCGCCGTGTCATCCGTGTCCGGATAAAAAGGGTTCGCGTACTCGAAACACCAGCCAGAAGGTTCCGGATCAGGATTGCGGACGACCCAATCGCCCGCGACGCGTACTTCCTGTTCGCAAAGCCAATGGGTGGACCGGCGGAGCGGGGCGGTGGACACGTCGAAGCCGGACCGTGCCAGCGCGAGGGTGACGATCGCCGTGTCCCACACCGGCGAGAAGCACGGTTGGATGCGGAACCCGCGCTCGTCCTCGACGAAGAGTTCGCGCAAGTCCGCTTCCGCTTTGGCGTACGCGGGATGTTCGCGCCGGTAGCCCAGCGCCCGCAAAGCGATGAGCGTGTTCAGCATCGCGGGAAAGATGGCGGCCAAACCAGCGCAGCCATCGCCGGTGCGTTCGAGCATCCAAGCCTCCGCGCGCCGCAGCGCCAACGCGCGCAGAGGTAACCAACGCCGACGCTCCAACGCTTTCAGGCCGCGGTCGATGGCCAGGAAAACCGACCGGAGCCCGCGCGCCTGAAACACCGGGCGCGCGTGCGGATCGCGGTAGAGTTCGCGGATCCCGCGTTCGGGCGGCAGGAGGTGCGTCGGCCGGAAATGGTTGATGATGGCCAATGGGACGATCATGGCGCGCGTCCAAGAAGAGACGGCGTGCATGTGCACCGGCAGCCAGCGGGGCAGGAGCAGAAATTCGCAGGGGATCGTGGGCACCGCTTCCCAGGAGACTTGGTCAAGCAGGGCCAAGTAGAGGCGCGCGTAGGTGTTGGTGCGTTCCACCCCGCCCAGCGCCAACGCGCGTTCGCGCGCGCGCACCAGGGCTGGCGCCTCGGCGTCGTAGCCTGCCAGCTTCAGCGCGAAGTACGCTTTGACCGTGGCGTTCAGTTCCGACGGACCTTCGGCGTAGATGTTCCAACCGCCGTCGGGGAGTTGGGCGGCTTGGATGTGCTGGATGCACTTGGCCTCGAGCGTGGGATCGACCTCCCGCGCCCAATGCATGAACATCACGTAGTCGGCGCAGAGGGTGGCGTCGACGATGAGTTCTCCCACCCAGTGCCCGTCGGGTGCCTGCAGACCCAGCAGGTTGCGCTGGGCTTTCGCGATGGAGGAGAGGAGGTCCGCGCGGAAGGCGGGCTCGTTAACCATTGCCTCGGTTGAACGACCCGCGCCTTACGGACGCGCCGCACTCGCCGCGGGCACCGTCGCCGGTGCCGCGGCCGAGACGCCGTTGAACACCTGCTCCTGCGAGGGCCGCGCTTGCGGTTTCGGTTTTGGCCCAAAGTTGAACACGAGGTTCTTCAACGTGTCCCCCGGCTTACCGTTCAGGCCCAGGCTGGCCGTCGGTTCGTACCCGCAGTGCACCATGCAGTTCTCGCAGCGCGGGTCGCGTGCCACGCCGTCGACGACGCCGTACTTCTCCCAATCGACCCCGTCGAGCAGCTCCGTATAAGTCCGGAAGTGGCCCTCTTCCCCAAGGTCTTTGTCCGTGAGGAAATAGCAAGGCGCCTTCCACCCTTTGATGTTGCGGGTCGGGATGGCCCAAGCCGAGCAGGTCAGGTCGCGGTGGCCGGCGAGGAACTCGAAATAGACCGGGGTGCCGAGCAGTGGGTACTTCCAGCTCCACTCCCGGGCTTCATGGAACTTCTCGATCGTCGCGCGGCGGGTGAGAAAGAACTTCGACGGATCCAGGTTGAGGCGTTTGGCCATGTCGCGCTTGGCCGCGTCGTAGTCATAGCCCGGCGTGATCGTGTGGCCGTCGACGCCCAGCCCAGCCAAGTACTGGAAGAGCACCTCGATGTCGGCCATCTCGGTTTCGCGGTACACCGTCGTGTTCGTGGCGACTTGGTACCCCAAAACCTTCGCCATTTTGATCGCCGCCACGCATTCCCGGAACACCCCTTCGCGCTCCACGATGATGTCGTGCACCTTTTCCAGCCCGTCCAGGTGGACGTTCCAGTACATCCATCGGCCGGGTTTGATGACGGGCTTCTTGGGGTCTTTCGGACCTTGGCGCACCGCTGCCACCTCGGAAGGCAGCACGAGCTTTTCGGCTTCGAGAGTGGCCAAGAGCGCGTTCACCTCTTCGGGACGCGAGAGGAATTCGACCGCCAAGTAGTCGCGCATTTTGCGCCGCATCATCATGCCGTTGGTGCAGATGTAGACCAGCCGCCCTTGCGCCTGCAGCCCGGTGACGAGCGCCTCGATGTGCGGGTAAATCAGCGGTTCCCCTCCGCAGATGGAGACCATCGGCGCGCCACACTCCTGTGCGGCGCCCAAGCAGTCAGCCAAGGACATGACGTCCTTCATCGAAGTCGAATACTCGCGGATGCGGCCGCAGCCCGTGCACGTCAGGTTGCAGGTGTGCAAGGGCTCAAGTTGCAAGACCGTGGCGAACTTCTTCGTACCGCGGCTCTTGTGCCGAATAATGTGCCCGGCGATCTTGAGGGTAGGCTCTAAAGGAAACCGCATAATGGTGAGTGAAGGGCCGCATCCTACCAGCGCAACCTGGGGAATCAAGGCCGAGGTTTTGGTTGAAGGGCGTTGGGAAAGCTCAGCGCGTGGTGCGGGATTCTAGCAGCGAGGAGCTGTCCGCCCAGCACTTTATTTCTGGATTTGCCCGTAGCTAGCCTCCCTTTGCGGGGAGTTGCGCCTCGGTCAACTGGCGGGGGAGGCAGGGAGCGGGCTTGCCCCGTCCGTGCGCCTGGCCGCAGCTAACGGCGGATCCCACCCGGCGTCGGTCGGGAGGGCGTTGCCGGCTCGCTCCGACTCGAAAACGTCGTCCAGACTGTGGACCCGCTTACGGGCTTCGCCGATGAACTCGTCACGGGGCACCCCGTAGACTTGGGCGAGTTCCTGCACCGTGTTTTCGTCGTAAGCGCGAAAGGTCTGCGCCGCGCGGCGGGCCCGGTAACCGCCGAAGCCGAGGATGCGCAAGGCGCTGATGCTCATCTCCAGCGAGGTGTCGAGCGTTTCCCGGTACGGGTCGGTCACGCCCATTTTGATCAATTTGTAAGCGACCTCCCGGTCGTGCGCCCGCACCAGCAGGCGCAGGTGCGGGAAATGGGTTTTGGCGAGCGACACCAAAGTCAGCGTTTTTTCCGGGTCGCCGATGGCCACCACCAGCAGTTTGGCATGCGCTGCCCCGGCCGACTCGAGCAACTCCAACCGACTGGCGTCGCCGTAGAAGACCTTGAAGCCGAGCCGGCGGATCAGTTCCACCTGTTCGGCGTCGAAATCGAGCACGGTGGCGCGGAATCCTTGCACGTTCAGCATCCGCGACACGATCACCCCGAACCGACCCGCCCCGGCCACGATGACCGGATTTTTCTCGTCGATCTCGTCGGCGTCCCGCGTCGGCAGGCGACTCAAGAAGCGCGGTTGCACCAATTTTTCGTTGATCGTGAAGAGGAACGGCGCAACCACCATCGAGAGCGCCACGGTTGCGACCAACAGGTTGCCGATCCTCTCGCCGAAGACGAGGTTCTGCACGGCAAACGAGACCAAAACGAAGGCGAACTCGCCGCCTTGCGCCAGGGCAAACGCGAACGTGAACCCCTGACTCTTCTCAAGCCGAGTCACTTTCCCAATGCCTAACAGGACCCCGAACTTGAGCACGAGAAGGCCGGCCACCAAGCCCAGCACCAGCACCGGCTCGGCGCGCAGCAGGTTCAGGTCGATGCTTGCGCCGACCGAGATGAAAAACAGGCCGAGCAACAAGCCTTTGAACGGCTCAATGTCCGATTCCAATTCGTGCCGGTACTCGCTTTCGGCTAGCACCACCCCGGCCAAGAAGGTGCCGAGCGCCGGGGAGAGGCCAACGCGCGACATGGCCAACGCGGTGCCTACCACCAACAGCAAAGCCGCCGCGGTGAACACCTCGTGCAACCGCGTCAGGGCGAGGTAACGGAAGACGGGCCGGATCAGGAAGCGACCACCGACGACGATGATGGCCACGGTCGCAACCACCACCAGCGCGTGCACCCAAGGCGGCGGGCCGCCGGTGGAAAGGTCGGCTTGGCTGGCGCCACGGCCCGCCAGCAGCGGCAGGACGGCCAAGATGGGGATGACGGAAAGGTCTTGGAACAGCAGCACCGAAAACGACGTCTGGCCGGCCTTGGTCTGCAGCTGGCCGCGCTCCGCCAACGATTGGACGGCGATCGCCGTCGATGAAGCCGACGCGATGAGCCCGACGGCGACGGCCACGTTGGGCGGCAAACCGCACAGGATGCCCACCACCGCGGTGACGAAAGCCGTCCCGACGACTTGCAGACCGCCGGTGCCGAGGATCGGGCCGCGCAACTTCCACAACAGGTTGGGGCGCAATTCCAAACCGACCAGGAAGAGCATCATCACCACGCCGAACTCGGCGACGTGCATCACCCCCTCTTTCTCCTCGCCTACCAGCTTCAGCACGTTTGGGCCGATGATCACCCCGGCGATCAGGTAGCCGAGCACCGAGCCGAGGCCGAGGCGCTTGGCGAGCGGCACCGAAGTCACCGCGGCGAATAGGTAGACGAAAGTCTGAAAGAGGAAGTCGTGCGGTCCCATGGTCGGTGGTTCAGGTTGAGCGGTGCGCTGCGTGCACGACTCCCGCGGCGTCGGGCTCGCCGACGCCATCCCCGTCGCGAAGCTCCTCCACGCGCTCGACGTAAGCGGCGACGTGCGGCTGGATCACGTCCTCCGTTTGCAGGTCGTGCGTCCCGTGGATGACGAACGGCGGCAGGTAACGCATCCCGCAAAGCCGCGCCGTTTGCTCGTACGGGGTGAGCAGTTCGCGGACGGTGAAGTAGTTGTGACCGGTTCGGGAATAAGCCTGCGCGCCGCCGCCGGTGGTGATCACCTGCAACAGCGGCTTGCCGTGGAGTTGGGTGCCGCCGGGGCCGTACGCCCAGCCGTGTTCCAGCACCAAGTCGATCCACTCTTTGAGCAAGGCCGGGCTGCTGTACCAAAAGAAAGGGTGCTGCAAAACCAGGGCGTCGTGCTCCGTCAACTGCCGTTGTTCGCGGCGGACGTCGATGTTGAAGTCAGGATACTCCTCGTAGAGGTCATGGAACGTGACGCCCTGCAAAGGCTGCACCGCCGCGGCCAGCCGGCGGTTCACCCGCGACTTGTGCAGCGCCGGGTGTGCGAAAAGGATGAGGACGCGGCGGCGAGTCATGGCTGCAGGATGTTGAAAGCCTTTCCGGCGGTTTGCCAATCATTTCAAGGCGGACGGGTTCGGTCGAACGGCGGGGGGCAGGGGACGAGGAACGTTGCCCGTTAAGGTTGCGGGTTTTTGGTCTCTCGTCTCTCGTCTCTGGTTGAGGCGAGGTTCGGGCGTCGTCTCTGGCATTTGCCATCGGCGATGCGCGGAGCGCCGGGTACGGCCAAGCGAGGTCAACCTCACCCGCCGCTGGGCATCCTAGGGGCGCGGGCGTCCCGCCCGTCCCAGAACCGAGCCGCCCAGCATAGCGCCAGCGTCCGGCCGGTAAGGGGCGAGCCGCCACCACCGAAAGATAGGGTAGGGCAAGGCGAGTGTTGCCTTACCCGTCGCCGGGCCGGAACGTCGGGTGCGGCGGACCGTCGGGATCGTCCGCGCCTCGCGCAGACGGGGCTGCGGGCAGGGCACCCCGACGTACGCCGCGACGATTTTGGGGCGGCTCCGCCGGGGACTTCCCACGATGGGACCACGCGGACGTCGGCGGCGCCGCAGGGGTGCATGCCCTCCGAAGGCTGATGTCAAGGGATTTTGGGTTGGAAGGAAGTGGAAAAAGGCAACAAAATTCAGTAGGTCGATTAGCCTCTCGATGAGGTGCCCGATCTGGAAAATTCCTCGCGTAAGCACCGCGTAAGCAGTTTCCGGAGAACGGCAGCGAACAAGAGCGCGGCAAAGCGTGCAGCGGCACGGCGCTTTGCGCGTTGGATGAGAGGCTCGTTGAAGGTGACCGAATCCGTTGACCGTCGAAGGTCGATCGGGCTAGGCGAAATGAGAATGCGCCCGTAGCTCAGCTGGATAGAGCGCCACCCTCCGAAGGTGGAGGCCACACGTTCGAATCGTGTCGGGCGCGCCATTTCATCATTGCATGCGCGTCGGTCGAATGCTCCCGCCGCCAGAACCACGTTCCGCGAGTAAACTGAAGCCAATCGACAACCGTTTCGAGGTTGTCTCTCTCTGCCTGAGCTCAGCCCCCATAGGCTTAGCCGCTGGCCGCCTCCTGATCTCCATTGCGATCCTGTTCTGAAGGGATGATCGCGAACGCGGAGGCGATGATCCCCAGGGATGCCAGAGCGATCGAACCCGCGGCGACGGCGGTCGCCAGTCCCCAGGTGCGGACCACAGCGCCTAACGCGAGGGCGAAGGTGCCCATCGACAGATAGCCGACGAGATAGAGTGCTGAGAGGACACCGCCGCGCCGGCTTGCGGGCGCCATGGCATTGGCGAGGGTGAACGCGCTGAGAAACAGGAGTGCATACCCGGCCCCGGTGAAGGACGTGGCTCCGAGCAGAAGCATTAGGCTGTGATACGAAGCAGCGAGCCACAACAGGGCTACGCCCAGGGTCATGCCACTCGTACCCGCGAAAAGAGCGGGCTTTGGCGATACCTTCCGACCAAACGCCGTCACGGCCGCCGAGACGATAGCAAAGCTGGCAAGGATGGCGCCGCTGATCACTGCGTTATCAGAGCCAACCAAATCATGGGCCACTTGTCCGCCCAAGGACAGAAGGGACGCGCCCGATGCAAAAGCGCACGCAAGGGCCAGCGCTGCGGTGATGAAGGCGATGCGAATGTCCGCCGGAACGAATGGCACGCGTGGCGACCAACGGCCTCCAGCAGCGACGCCTTGCGGCAGGAACCAGACCGCGGCGATCAGCACGGCGATGACAGCCGCCAGAGCCAGGAAGTTCAGCCGGAGCGGCCAAGGCAGGTATTGAATCAGCGTTCCTCCCAAGACCAGGGCGATCACGAATCCGATTGCCTGAGCGACGTTCGTCGCGGCCGCCGCGCGCTCCGGATTCTTGTTGGCACTGAACTCCAGAATGGCTGCGGTAGAGGAGCCGCTTCCAAGCCCGACGCCAATCCCCATGATGGCGCGCGCCGCGAGCAGCCATCCAAGGCCATCGGCGCCCGCCAGCAGGAGGGCGCCCGCGAGGGAACACAAGAGCGCCGCCAGCATGGTCAAACGGCGGCCGATGTGGTCCGACAGATCACCGAAAATTATGAGCGTCGCGACGACGAACAACGGGTAGATCGCAAACACGCCCGTTGTCTCGATCGGGGAGAGATGCCACTCATCTATGTAGAGCCGGTAGCTGAGCGCGGGGGCGGCGCTGGTCCATAGCGTGTGGGCCGAGACGGCGAAGGCGACCCAGAAGCTCGCCCGCCGCCCAAGTCTCCAGGGGCGTCGGGCGCACGCTCGATGGGATTGATTGATCTCAAGGTCACAGGGCGCGGACGTGGAGTCAGCAGGTAGCGTTTGCATGGCGAGCCGTCGATGAAAGAAGGATGGGAAAGGCTGCGTGCGTCCGGAAGGGTCACTAGGTCGAGACACGCTCGGCGAACGGCATCAGAGACATTCAAAGACGCTGTAGACCGGACCCTCGGCAAATCGGTGCCCGGTTCCAATAGCGACGACGTTGTTCAGCCAATGGTATTGCGGGGCTTCGGTCTCGAAGAACGGCGCGATCCGGAAGTAATAGCTAGCGGGGTCGATCACTTCGCCGCCTTCTAGCCGGGCTATGGCATCCGGTGGACCCTGACGGATGCCCCTGTAGGTCATCCCGATGAGGGCCCCGTCTCTAGTCTTCAGCACCAGCCTGACATCTAGGGTCGTGCTGCCGTCGCTCCGGACACTTTGCCAATCATTGCCCCCGTCGAGCACTTCTCCGGCGAGACGCTCTCCCTCGAATATTCCGCTCGGAACGACGCCCACGCGACGGTAAGCGCCCGGCGCGGCACCGACGACCTGAAGCTTGCGAACATTCAGGCGCATCACGAAGAGGGGTCTGGTTCGCACCAGCTGCATCACTTCCGGGAGGTCGTCAAAAAGAGTGGGCATGGCATTGATCCTTTCGCGGAGGGGCGCTCCAGAGGTCAGAAGGCGGTCTTGCCGCCATTCACGCGAACGATCTGACCGGTGATGTAGGCGGCCTTGCTTGAGGCGAGAAAGACGATCGCTTCAGCGATTTCTTCCGGCGTCCCTCCGCGCTTCATCGGGACTGCGGCGAAGAACGCAGCCTTTCGTTCCGGAGTGCCGGTCAAACGATCGAGCATGGCCGTTTCCGTGGGGCCGGGCGCGACTGCGTTTACACGGACTCCGAAAGGGGCCGCCTCGAGTGCCGCCGACTTGGTGAAGCCTTCCACAGCGTGCTTGCTGCCGACGTAGAGCGACATGTTGGGCGCGCCCCGTTCGCCCATGGTCGAGGACAGGTTGACAATGCTACCGGAGCCTTGGGTCTGCATGACTCGCAGTTCGTGTTTCAGGCTGAGCAACACGCCGAGGGCATTGGTGTCGAAGACGGCCGCATAGCTTTCGGGCGTTTGCTCGGTGATGGGACCAGGCTGTCCCTCGACGCCGGCGTTGTTGATCGCGATGTCGAGACGGCCGAAGCGTCCCACCGTGCGGTCGACAAGCTGGCTGACACTCTCATCGTTGCGAACGTCCGCCTCGATAAAGTCGGCATCGGCGCCCAACGCCTTCAGCTCGCGGACCAATGACTGTCCGGCATCGGCTCGTCGCCCCGATACGACGACATTATGGCCCGACTTCGCGAAAGCGATGGCCGTGGCCCGGCCGATGCCACTCAGCGCGCCGGTGATCAAAACGGTAGATACGCTCATAGCTTATCCCCCAACCTTGCATGGGTTCAACGTGATCTCAGGGTCGGCGCCGCCTCATCTCGCCGGCTACGCACCGATCTGCTGGTCTTCTAGGTAGTGGCTCGTTGCAACGCGGAAAAAGACTTTGTAGGCTTGGGGCCATATCTACAAGGCATGGGGCTGGGCATGGAGTTGCGCCATCTTCGGTATTTCATCGCAGTCGCCGAGGAGGGCAGCCTTACGGTCGCGGCCGAGAAGCGGCTGCATACCGCCCAGCCTTCGTTGAGCCGGCAAATCCGAGATCTCGAATATGAGGTGGGGACAACGCTCCTCACCCGAAGTGCGCGGGGCGTCGAGCTGACCGCAGCGGGCCAGGCATTCCTCGATCATGCCCGGGCCGCCATGACGCAGGTGGAGGCGGCTGTCGAGGCCGCTCGCCGCGCAGCCGAGCCAACCAAACCCATTTTCGCCTTGGGATTCCTGACCGGTCAGGAAATGGACTGGATGCCGAAGGCTATGAACGTTTTGCGCGACGAACTCCCCAACATCGAGGTGACCGTCTCCAGCCAGTATTCCCCTGATCTTGCCCAGGCTCTGCTGCGCGGAAAGCTCGACGCCGCATTCATGCGGCGGGAAGCGCAAACGCCGGATCTGGACTACAAGGTAGTCCATGCGGAGCCACTACTTGTCGCCTTGCCAAGTGACCACCGCCTTGCATCCCAGAGCGCGATCTCGCTTCACGATATTGCCGACGAGCCCTTCATTGGCATGTCAGGCACCGCGCCCGCGCTAAGAGCGGTCATCGACAGCTACCTGGATCAAGCGGGTGTCCATCTCAGGGAAGCACATAAGGTCGACAATCTGGCTATGGCCATGTCGCTGATCGCTACGTCCCGCGGCGTGGCGCTGCTGCCGGAATACGCGAAAAACTTCCTGCCCTGGGCTGTAACCAGCCGTCCGCTGGCGGGGCCGCCCGTCACCGTCGATCTGGTGGTCGGCTACAACAGGACGAATACCTCTTCGACCCTTCGACTGTTTCTGTCGCGTCTTAACCAGATCTCCGGCACTTAATAGCAAGGTGGAGCGGAGATAATCCCCGCTGGCCAATGATCATGTATTCTCTCTCGGTTGGACGACCTTGATTTTGACTTCACGGACATCGATGGAAACCAGGACGGGCGACTGGATTTTCTGGTTGTCTGCGCCGCAGGGATAAACGCGGCGTCGATGGGGGATCATGATGCCATCGTGATCCTGATAGCCATCGACGTAGTGAGCCCCCGTCGCCCCGCCCAGGATATAGACGGCGTAGTCGTGTCGGCGCAACAGCCCATCAGGTCCGAAATAGCTCACCTGCCGCCGGCTATGAGTGGGAATCTGTTCAGGAAAGGTGACCTGCAGGCGACGCCAAGTCTGCCCGCCCTCGTGCCACGGTTCGATCTCCTCCACATCGAAACCAGGATAAGTATAGAGAAACGGCTGGGTCAGGTACGTCCAGACGGCGTAGCCCTGAAAATAGGCCGCGTGAAGCAGGTCCCACGGGGTTTCGTTCCGATGGCCTGCAAAGGCGGCCCGCGGATTGTCGCGACTATCGATGACGCGGCCCGCTTCATCTTCGAGAACGAGTCGGTCCGGCGTGAAAAGGACTTTTCCGTCTGACGGACCAAAGCGCCCCAAAGTCGCGCGCGGGGTCCTGAGGTCGGCTTCATACGTGGCCGTGGCGAACAGTCCCGTCTGTCCCTTCAGGTCCCAAAGAGCACCGCCGATCTATAATTCGAGCCTCGCGGTGTCGACGCGGTTCCATCTGTCGATCCCTCCATGGGCGTCGAGAGCCCGGCGAAGAAGTTCGTTCATGGACCTCTCCTTCGACCTAGCGTTGGGCCGCCGCGGCTTCATAGGCCTGCATAATCACAGCTGCGACTTCCTGCGGCTTGGTCAGCATGACCTCATGTCCCGACTTCAAGTGCGCAACCTTTGCCTTGATGCGGGCCGCAGAGTCGGCCTCTTGCTTCGGAGAAATCGCGTGATCGTCGTCGGCGACGATCGACCAGGAAGGCTTCATCTCCCACGCCGCATGCAAGACCTTTCCCTGAAAGGCTGTCAGGGCGATCGGACCCTGCGTCACCTGCAAGATCTGGCGCTCTGCCGGCGACAAGTCCTGCGCGAGATCCTTCATGCCTTCTTCGGTCGCATAGGCCATGCCCTGCTTATCGACGAACAAATGATCCAGCAGTGGTGGCTTCGGATAGGCGGAAGCCTCGTCAAATCCGGACTGGCCGCTGTTCGGCGAAGCGCCCGCCACATAGACCAGGGCCTTCACCTTGGGATTGGTCCCGGCTTCGGTGATGACGACGCCCCCGTAGGAATGCCCAACCAAGACCACATCGCCTGGTTGATCATCGATCACCCGGTCCGTGTTTTGCGCATCGGCTGTAACGGATGTCAGCGGGTTTTGCGCCGCGGCAACCCTGATACCCTGGCGCTGCAGGATCGGGACGACCTTGTCCCAGATGGAGCTGTTTTCGAAAGCGCCATGAACGAGGACTACGGACACCGACGGCTTTGCTGCGGGTTGCGCTGATGCGTGGCTGGCAAAAACAGCGGCCAAGGCAGCGGCGACCAAAAGCTTCTTACGGAATGGATTGTGCATCGAAGTGCCTTCTTGAATGGCACGAAGTGCCGCAAGTGTTCTTAAGAGCGGGGCGCGCAGCGGCACGGCAGGCCGTTGCTCTCCCAAGGCGAACGCCAAACTGCAAATGGCAAACGTCGCACCCTGCACGGCCGGTTAACCAGGGATGGGAGATCAGGGACGATTTGCTACCAAGAAGCTCAAAAACCGCTCTCAGCGACATTGTTTATAGAAATTCCCGGACAGCCTAGCCCCTCCGGCCGAGCCCGCCCGAAAGGCGTGCGTCCGCAGACCGGATCTGCTTTATGGCCTCCAAGATCCATGAGCACGAAAACTTTGTCGGACTATCCTTTGCTGATCGGCGAGGTGTTGCGCCGGTCGGACCTGCGTCGGCTGCGCCGCGCACGCTTGCGGGCGCTCTGGCGTTTTGTTCAACCCGGCGAGCCCCGGCGGACGGTCCGGGCCTGAACCGTCGCCGTTCTGAGGGGCACCCCGTCGTCGGCCTCAGCCCGCAAGGCGTTCCGCATGGCCGCACCTGACTGGCGGGTCTGGTCCCTCCTCTCGGCCGCATTCGCCGCCGCGACCGCCATTCTGGCTAAGGTTGGGGTCACGGGGGTCGATCCCAACGTGGCCACGGCCGTCCGCACCTCCGTCGTCGTAGTCTTCACGTGGGTGCTCGCCCTGACCGTCGGACGACCGGCCGAACTCGCGACGCTCCCGCCGCGAACTTGGCTGTTTTTGACGTTGTCGGGCCTCGCCACGGGTTTGTCTTGGGTCTGTTACTTCCGCGCGCTACAGGTCGGCGACGTCAGCAAGGTCGCCCCGGTCGACAAGTTGAGCGTGGCGTTCGCCATCGCGTTCGCCGCCCTTTTCTTGGGCGAACGGCTAAGCCTCCAAACGGTGTTCGGCGGAACGCTGATCGTGGCCGGTGCCTTGGTGTTGGCGTGGTCGTGAGGCATGGGGCACCTTGGGCCATCGCGGTTTTCCGTCGGTTTGCACCTGGCAAAAAAGCTTGGCGGACCGTTAAATTGCTGATCTAAGATCCCCGCGGTGGATCCCGCTCAAGCCCAGATAGACGCCGACTTGCTTGGCAAGGTCGCGTTGGGCGACGAGGCGGCCTTCTCTGCGCTCTACCACCGCTTGGGTCCGACGTTGTACGGGATGGCGTTCCGGATGATGAACGACGCCCGGGAAGCCGAAGACGTCCTCCAGGAGAGTTTCACCTACATCTGGCGGAAGGCGAGCACGTTCGACCGAACCCGCAGCAGCGGGTTCGCGTGGGCGGTGATGATCGTGCGGCATAAAGCCATCGACAAGCTGCGCGTTCGGCAACGCTCGGAAAAGTTGCTGGAACAGTTCGAAACGCAGAAACCGCTGTTCGAAGAGAGCGAC
>CAXUNV010000055.1:0-15151 GCA_964252355.1 uncultured Chthoniobacterales bacterium
GTTGATCCACGTCTCAGAACTCTCTTGGACCAAACGTGTGACGCGTCCGTCCGACGTGCTGACCCAGGGTCAGGAAATCGAGGCGGTCGTGCTGGGGGTCAACAAGGAAGAACAGAAGATTTCCTTGGGTGTCCGCCAACTCGAACCCAACCCGTGGGACGAGATTGAGAACAAGTACGTCATCGGTTCACGCGTCCGCGGCAAGATCCGCAACATGACTGCCTACGGGGCGTTTGTGGAGCTGGAGGAGGGCATCGACGGGATGATCCACGTCTCCGACCTCAGCTGGACGCGCAAGATCAATCACCCGAGCGAGATTCTGAAGAAGAATGACGAAGTCGAAGCGATTGTCTTGGACATCGACAAGGTGAACCAGCGGATCAGCCTGGGCATCAAACAGCTCGACAACGACCCCTGGAAAGAAATCGACGCCAAGTACAAGATCGGCGACTTGGTCCACGGTAAAGTCACCAAGCTGGCCAGCTTCGGCGCGTTCGTGCAATTGCAGGACGACATCGATGGTCTTGTCCACATCTCGCAATTGAGCGAGGAACACGTGGCGAAGGTTAAAGACGTGCTCAAAGTGGGTCAGGAAGTCGAGGCCCGCGTCATTAAAGTCGACAAAGGCGAACGTCGCATCGGTCTGTCCATCAAGGCGGCGAACTATTCGGACGACGAACTCCGTCGGGAAACCGAAGCGTTCGATAGCCTGCGACCGGGCGAAGACATGGTGGGCCTCGAGCAGGCCTTTCAGGCGGCCGAGGAAGAGTACCGTCCTGGCGATCGGCGGCGCTAAGCTGCGCATCCGCGTCACCAAAGCTTGCATGCGCCCGGCCACCTTTGGCCGGGCGTTTTGCTTTCTTGACGGGCAGCCCGCGATCCTTTTTGCAAACGGTTCCGACCGGAGTATTTTACCCTCCTACAGCTTTCGCCTTATGGAAAAACCTCACATTGTCGCGTACTTGAAGACCACCTGCGGGTGGAGCAATGGGGTCCGAGCCGTCCTCAAAAAGTACGACCTCCCGTACGAGGAAAAAGACATCATCAAGAACCCGGCGTTCCGTTGGGAGATGGAACAGAAGAGCGGCCAACCGCTTTCCCCGTGCGCGGAAGTGAACGGCCTCATGTTGCCGGACATCAGCGGGGAGGAACTTGAAGAATATCTGACCACCCAAGGGTTCGTTCACTCGGACGCGAGCCCGACGGACGTTCCGTTGAATGCGCCATGCCCGCCGGAACAGCACGCGGCGACGGCCAACGTGCTCTTCCGTCGGTAAACCGGACCCCCACCAACTCTGACCGAAAAGGCCGGTGCCCACGCACCGGCCTTTTTGTTTCGTGCAGCGTGGAACGTTTGCGGTTTGGCGTTTGCCGTTGGAGTCGAGCGCTGCGGCCGACCGAACCACGAAGGTAACGCGGCTGGAATGTCCGCCGTGGTGCGGGCAGGCTCGGCCTTTAATCTCACTCTCGCCCCCGGGCTGCACGGCGGCGGGTTAGATCAAACACCTCTTGCCTTGCCCTACCATCCTTTGGCAGGGGCGGCCCACTCCACCTCCCGGCTAGCTCACAAACTCCACCTCTGCCCGGTGCGGGATCAAACCGTGCGCGTTCGCTTGACCAAGGAATTCCCGGATGGCCGCGCACCCGATTTCGCCGTAGTCGAGGGTGAAATCGTTGACGTACATGCCGATGAAACGGTCGGCTTTGGCCTCGTCCAAGCCCCGGGCTAACGGCATGGAATGGCGCACCCCGGCTTGGCGATGCTCCAAGCCGTACCGGATGCTCTCCTTCAGGATGTCGGAAACCTCCCGACGCAAAGCGGGATCGAGATCTTTCCGGATCACGTTGCCGCCCAGCGGAAGGGGCAATCCCGACCGATCTTTCCACCAAGCGCCCAGGTCGAGCACCAGCCGAAACCCCTCATCCGCGTAGGTCAATTGACCTTCGTGAATGATCAGACCCACATCCGCCTTCCCTTCCTGAACAAACGCGAAGATCTCGTCGAAAGGCACGACGGCCGCCTCGACCTCGCCCGCAAACAGTTTTAAGGCAAGGTAAGCACTCGTCCTCAGGCCGGGTACGGCGACCCGTTTCCCGCGCAACCACTCCCGCACGGCCGTGGGTTTAGTCGGTGCGTCCTGCATGGTGACCAACATCGGTCCGTAGCCATCTCCCATGCTCGCCCCGCACGGCAGCAGCGCGTACTGATCCGCCAGATAGGCGTACGCATGGATCGACACCGCCGAGATGTGCAGCTCGCCCCGCGAAGCGCGCCCGTTCAGCGTCTCGATGTCTTGGAGGATGTGCTCAAACTCGTGACCGCGCGTGTCGATCTTGTGCTCCGCCAACGCGTAGAACATGAACGCGTCATCCGGATCGGGGGAGTGGCCAAGTAGAACGCGCATCGGTGAAGAAACGCCAGTTCGCCCGCGGGCTCAACTTGGCCCGTCGGGTCGGGTTCCGGGTTCCGGGCCGGGTCGGGGCTCGCGGGCGACCCGGTGGGGCGAAAACCCGGCCGGCGGATGGCAGCGGCCATTGGGAAAGGACGGTTGCCGGGCGGTTTGAGCCGGCGGCCTGACGAGAACGGCGAGCTTCGGGGAGCTGTCTCCGGATCGCCTTCCGCAAAGCTGCCGCAAGATTGTTCGCACCGGCATCCTTCGCCCCGCGGCGTTCGCTTGACGATGGCTGCCCTCCTGGGCGGGCCGGGTTTTCGCCCGACCGGGGGTCGCCCGCAGGTTTTACATCGGCGGCTGCCCCACCCCCGTCGTCAGCGCTCTCCTCCCCTATTCCGCCAAGTGGTGCGCCTGCTCCACCTCGCTCTCGATTTCTCGCCAACTGGCGTGGCGACCGGGCGGCGCGTAAAACAGGTAGGCAATCCCGCCCAACAACCCAAACAGCACGAAAAACGAAAAGCCCAACAGCGAGACGAGCACGCCGAGTTCGTTGGGCACACCGCAAAGGTCGCGCAGGAGGATCTCGATCAACGATTCGCGGAAGCCGACGCCACTCGGCGTGATCGGCAGCGAGATGATGACGGTGACCACCGGCATGATGCTGAACATGTCGAGCAGCGAAACGGTGGCGTGCACCGCCCGAGCCGCGCAGTAAAAGGCGCCGTAGAAGGAGAAGAGCACCGGGAACGAGAGCAGGAAGGCGTACAGCGTAAGCTTCTTGGATTGGGCGAACAGGTGGTAGGCCTCGGCGGTCTCCAACACGCGCTCGCGAAACGGGAAGTGCGCTGGCAGACGGCGGGCCACGCTTTCATGGCTCAGGACGACCGACGCGAACAGCGCGACGACGAAGCCGACGAGCATCGCCACCAACGTCCAGAGCAGCACCGCGGCTTGGGGGGTCTGCTGCAGCCACCCCCAGCGCAGCACGGTGGTCGCGCCAGCCGTAAGCACCAAAGCCAGGATGCCGATGGTCCGGTCCATCACAATGGTAAGCACGGCTCCCTTCTTTTTCTCCGGGAACTCCCGCAACAGATAGAAAAGGCGCGCAAAATCGCCCCCCGTGTACCCAGGCATGAACAGGTTGAAAAAGAGCCCGACGAAAAACAGCAGGACCGTCCGACCCCAGGAAAGGTGCATGCCTTGCACCTGCATCAGCAACCGCCACCGCAGGATGTTGGCGACCTCGCCTGCGAACGCCACCGGCAAGCCGATCAGCATCCAGTTCGGGTCGGCCTTGGCGAAAGCCGAGGCCATCTGCGCCCGTTTAGCCGGGTCATGAAAGACCCAAGCCAAGATGCCGACCGTGAAAAGGGCTTGGAGCGCGCGCAGAAAGAATTTCTTCATCGAGGGTACGGCAGCGACGGGATCGGCGCTTTGGATGATCCTCGCCGGGGTCTCACGAAAGGACGTCTTGCAGCTGCTGGACCCGGCGTCGTAACGCGTCGTGCGGAAGGTAACTGGTTCTAATCGCCCACCATACGCACTCCGAGCCGGATGGCATCGAAAATCTCTGGGGCAACCGCGCCCGCGCCGGACCCGGACCGTACCCGTTCAAAAAGGCTCGTGCGCGGTCTGGCCAGAGGTCGGCGGGACTCCGGCCCAGGAGGTCCAAAAGGACGACCTTCAGGTCGTCGGCGTGGCGTTCCTCATCAGGCACGTCGGCGGAATGAGTGGTTTCGAAATCGATCAACCGGGCACGTCCGGCGCTGTGGTCGTAGATGAAGTTGCCCAGGTGCGGGTCGCCGTGTGACCAAAGGCCGCGGAATTGCGGATAAACCCAGGCGTGGGTCCGACGCAATTCCCGCCCGGCGGCAGCCAGCGCCGCCCCGGAAAGCGTGCCGGTGTTGGCGAGCAGCGCCAAGTCTTCGCCTGGCAAGGCAGCGGTCCAAACCGCCCCGTCGCGCACGAAGGCGGGATGCTCGGCGCCATGTAAGCCGGCAAAACAGGAGACTTCCCACGCGCGCCAAGCGCTGGGGTCAGCGATCACTTGCACCGGATTGCGCACCGCACGGAAGAAGAGGTTTGCCCCGGCCGCCACGCAAGGAGCACCCGAGGTGCGGCGTTTGGTCCAGAACCGCAGCCCGGCCGTTTCCCCCGCAGAGACGGCGTTGAGGCGGATCAGATCGATGCACGCACCCAAGCGGCTGGCCCAACCGCCGCCATGCCGGTAACCATGGTCTGGTCGCGCTTGCAAGAGGCGAAGCATAGGCGCGAAACCCCGCAGGGCAACGGGACGTTGGTGACCGGGCAAATCGCTTCCCTTCCCTTGTCTTGCGGCTCGGACGCGCTTGGCGCAGTGTCACGCGGCCCATGAAGACCATCGACCTGCGCGCAGAACCCCTCGACCGCTGGCGGGCAACGCTGGACCGCCATTACGAGCCGTCGCCCGAACTCTGCGCCCGCGTGGCCGAGATTCTTGCCGAAGTCCGTCGCGAAGGCGACGCCGCGCTCCTGCGGTTCACCCACAAATTCGACGGAGCCGACCTTTCCACGAGCGGCTTGCGGGTGCGCGACGCCGAAACTCGTGCTGCCCTGGGCCATCTGGACCCGCGGGTAGAAGAGGCTCTAGAAGCCGCCAAACGCAACGTGCAGGAGTTCGCGCGCCAAAGCCGCAGGTCGGATTGGGCGTTTGAAAACGTGCAAGGCGCCCGGGTCGGCGAACGGTTCGACCCTTACGCGCGCGTCGGCATGTACGTGCCGGCCGGCTCCGCCCCGTTGGTCTCATCCGCCATCATGACCGTGGCGTTGGCGAGTGCCGTAGACGTGCCTGAGATCGTCGCGGTGTCGCCGCCCAACCCCGCGGGCGAGATCGATCGCAACCTTTTGGCGGCGCTGCACTTGGCCGGTGCGACGGAGATCTACAAACTCGGCGGCGCGCAGGCCATCGGGGCGCTCGCCTTCGGCTCCGAGACGGTCCGCCCCGTCGTGAAGGTGTTCGGGCCCGGCAACGCCTACGTCGTGGAAGCCAAGCGTCAAGTGTTCGGTTTCGTCAGCGTGGACCTGCTTCCCGGGCCGAGCGAGATCATGGTCGTGGCCGACCAAACGGCCAAGGTGGACTACGTTGCTGCCGACCTTTTGGCGCAGGCGGAACACGGCGCCGCCAGCGTCATCTGTTTGGTCACGATCGATCCCGCGTTGGCCGACGTTTTGCCGGAAGCGTTGGAACGGCGGCTGGCCGGGCTTCGGCGCCAGGACGCGCTCCGGGCAGTCCTCTCGCGAAATGCCTCGGTCGTGATCGTGCGGGATCGGGCCGAGGCGGCGGCCGTGGCCAACGCCTTCGCCCCCGAGCACCTCTCGTTGGCGGTCGCGGACCCGGACGAGTTGGCCGAACGCATCACGACGGCGGGTGCCATCTTTTTGGGGCACCAATCGCCCGTGGCGGCCGGTGATTTCCTAGCCGGGCCGAGCCACGCGTTGCCAACCGGTGGCGCTGGGAAATCCTTCGGCGGTTTGACCGTCGACCAGTTTCAACGCCGCACGAGTCTGATCGCCTACGACCGGGAGTCGCTCTCCCGCTCCGTTGAGCTGATCCAACGGTTCAGCGAGGTGGAACAACTCGACGCGCACGGCCACTCGGTGACGGTCCGGTTCGAGGCCTGAAGGGCGCATGGCCGTGCGGCGGAGGCGGCGGGACCAACGGCGCGTTTTGCGGGGGGTTGCCCTCATCATGGCGGCGGTGGCGTTCCTCTTGCCACCGTTGCAAGTCGTCTCGGTCCGTTTCATCAACCCGGCTTGGACCGGAGTGATGGTGCAGCGCGACGTTGAGCACTGGCTGGGCGGGCGCTACCGCGCCGGTGTCGACCAGCGCTGGGTGGCGCTCCCGGCGGTTTCTCCCTTCTTTTTGGACGGCGTTTGGCAGATGGAGGACAGCCGGTTTTTCAACCATGACGGTTTCGACTGGGTCGAAGTGGAGGAGGCCGTGGCGCGCGCCAAGACGGGCGGCCACCCCGTGCGCGGCGTGTCGACCATCAGCATGCAGTGCGCGCGCTCGCTTTTCCTGTGGCAAGGCCGTTCCTGGGTGCGCAAAGGCTTGGAAACCTACTACACCTTTTTGATGGAGCGGCTGCTTTCCAAGAAAAGGATCTTGGAGCTCTACGTGAACGTCATCGAGTTGGGCGACGGCATCTACGGGATTGAAGCCGCCGCCCGCCGTTACTACGGGGTGAGCGCGGCACAACTCGACCGAAAAAGGGCCGCCATGCTGGCCGCACTCCTTCCTTACCCACGCGGTTGGGACCCGTTGCACCCGAGCCCGCGTCTGCAACGCCGCCAAGTCCTCGTCCTCCAGCGCATGGACGACGGCGGCCCCATCGAACGCAAACTGCAGCGCTAGGATGCCGCGTTCCGGGATCCGGGTTCCGCACGGTGGGGCAAGGCGAGTGATGCGAGGCGCCGCCAAGCCGGAATGAAGAAACCAGCGGGGTCTTGCGGGCGACCCGGTGGGGCGAAAACCCGGCCCGCTGAGAAGGGTTGCCATCGGGATGCACATCCGCGAGGCGGTTTGAGCCGGCGCAAACGGGGTCGGAACGGCACTGCGGGGAAGATGGTTGCCACCCAATCGGCGGTGAGTTTGGGCACCAGCGTTAAGCTGCCGGCTCAAACCGCTCGGCAGGCGCCTTCTCGAGATTGCCACACCGCTCTGCCGACCGGGTTTTCGCCCCACCGGGTCGCCCGTGCGCCGCAGCCGGATCCTCGTCTCCGTCCCAATAAAGTCCTGCCCCTACGTCCGGCGCCGGCGTTTGTACTGCAGTTGGGCGAGCGACCGGCGCAAGATCGCCTCCTCCTCAGCCCGAGTTTCCGCATCGACCGACCTGTCCTTAAGCGCTTCTTCCGCACGCCGGACCGCCTCTTCGGCGGTCCGCTCGTCGATCTCGGCATCCTCCACCGCCACGTCGGCAAGGACTGACACCGTGGTACCCGTGACTTCAGCAAAACCGTTCCCCACCAAGAGTTCCGTCACCTGACCACCTTTGGTGATGCGGAGTGGACCGGGCTGGAGTGCGGTCACCAACGGCACGTGCGCCGGTAGCACCCCCAGCTCCCCCTCCGTCCCCGGCATCACGACCATGTCCACGTCGTCGGCGTAGACCCGCTTTTCCGGAGTGACGACCTCGAGTCGCAGCGTCGCCATGCCCGCTACTCCTGGGCTTGACGGATCTCTTCGATGCCGCCTTTCATGTAGAAATCCTGTTCGGGAACGTCGTCGTGTTTGCCGTCCAAGATCTCTTTGAACCCGCGGATGGTGTCCGCCGTCGACACGTATTTGCCCGCCTTCCCGGTGAACACTTCCGCCACGTGGAAAGGTTGGCTCAGGAAACGTTGGATCTTGCGGGCTCGGTAGACGGTGAGTTTGTCGTCCGGACTCAACTCGTCCATGCCCAAGATGGAAATGATGTCCTGCAGATCTTTGTAGCGTTGCAGGACGCGCTGCACACCCCGGGCAACTTGGTAATGCTCTTCCCCCACGAATTCCGGGGCGAGTGCCTTGGAAGTCGAGCCCAAAGGATCGACGGCCGGGTAGATGCCGAGCTCCGAGATGGCACGATCCAGTACGATGGTAGAATCGAGATGGGCGAACGTGTTGGCCGGGGCCGGGTCGGTGAGGTCGTCCGCCGGGACGTAGACGGCTTGGAACGAGGTGATCGAACCTTTGTTGGTCGACGTAATCCGCTCTTGCAGGTCGCCCATTTCCGCTGCCAACGTCGGCTGGTAACCAACCGCCGACGGGGTGCGTCCGAGCAGGGCGGACACTTCCGAACCCGCTTGGGAGAACCGGAAAATGTTGTCGATGAACAGGAGGACGTCCTGATTCTTTTCGTCCCGGAAATATTCCGCCATGGAAAGCGCCGTGAGGGCCACGCGCAGACGGGCACCGGGCGGCTCGTTCATCTGTCCGTAGACCAAGGCGACCTTCGACTTGGAAAGGTCGTTTTGGTCGATGACGCCCGATTCCGACATCTCATGGTAAAGGTCATTGCCCTCGCGGGTCCGCTCACCCACACCGGCAAACACGGAGTACCCGCCGTGGCCTTTGGCGATGTTGTTGATCAACTCCATGATCACGACCGTCTTGCCCACGCCGGCACCCCCGAACGCGCCGACCTTGCCTCCCTTGGCGAACGGGCAGATGAGGTCGATGACTTTGATGCCCGTTTCCAAGATGCTCGCGCTGGTGTCCTGCTCCATCAAGTCCGGCGCTTTGCGGTGGATCGGGTAACGCTTCTCGTAACTCACCGGACCGCGCTCGTCGACCGGCTCGCCGATGACGTTGAACACCCGACCGAGCACCCCCTCTCCCACCGGCACCGAGATCGGGTGGCCGGTGTGGGTGATGGGCATCCCGCGCTTCAGGCCTTCGGTCGACGACATCGCGATCGCCCGGACCCAATGCTCGCCGAGGTGCTGTTGGACTTCGAGCACCAGTTTGTGGGTGTCGCCGTTGGTGCCGAACTCGACTTCTAGCGCATCAAAGATCCTGGGTAATTCCGGAGCATCGGAGAAATCCGCGTCCACCACGGGTCCGATGATCTGGACGATCGTTCCTTGGTTCATATAAAAAGTGAGGGTGGGCGGCGCTTCACTGCACCGCAAGTTGTGCGGTCGTGATCTCGATGAGTTCCGTCGTGATGCTAGCTTGCCGCGCCTTGTTGTACTCCAGGGTAAGGTCTTTGACGAGTCCTTTGGCGTTGTCCGTGGCGGCTTTCATGGCCACCATCCGCGCGCTGTGTTCCGAAGCGCGCAGGTCATGGACGACCTGAAGCAGTTCATACGTCACGTAATGCGGCAGCACGGACGACAGCACCGAGCCCTCGTCTGGCTCGAACAAGTACTCGGGCGAGCCGAGGTCGCGCGCCTCTTTGCCGGGCGCTTCCGGCGGTACAGGCAGCAGCACGCGCAAGGTCGGCTTCTGCGTGAGCGTGTTGACGAATTGCGGGTAAAGCACCCGCACTTGGTCGACGTCGCCCGAAGTGAACTTGTCGATGCAGAACCGTCCGATCGGACGGACCTCGCGGAGCTGCGGCACGTCGCTGACCTGAAAATCCGCAGCGAGATCACGCCGGGTGCGGGCCAGGAATTGCGACGCTTTCCGGCCGACGGTCGCGTAGGTGGAGGCGGCTGGATCGACGTTGAGCAGTTCGCGAAAGAGGTTGGTGTTCAAGGCCCCGCACAGACCTTTGTCCGTGCTGAACACCACGATCAGCTCCTTACGCACATCCCGCGCCCGCAGCAAGGGGTGGCTTTGCGGGTCGACCAAACGCCGGAGCGACGTGAGCACCCGAGTCAAGGTCTCTTCGTAAGGTCGGCCGGCGACCGCCGCGGCTTGCGCCTTGCGCATTTTGGCCGCCGCCACCATCTGCATAGCTTTGGTGATTTGCGCGGTGTTTTTGACCGACCGAATGCGCCGGCGGATGTCGAGCGTGCTTGGCATGAAAGTAAACGGTGCGGTTTGGCTTACGGCCGGTAGAAGGACTTAAACTCCTTGATCGCCGCGTGCAGGTTGGCATCGAGCTCTTTGTCGATGGCCTGCTTGTCGCGGATCACTCCCAACAGGTCGTCGCGCCGGGTCTGGAAGTATTCCTGCAGCTTCGCTTTGCAGTCGCGCACCTTGTCGACCGGCACGTCGTCAAAATACCCTTTCTGCATGGCGAAGAGGGTGATCACCTCCACGTCCACGGGCATCGGGTCGTTTTGGCCCTGCTTGAAGAGTTCCACGATGCGTTGGCCGCGATCCAGCTTCTTTTTGGTGCCCGGGTCCACGTCCGAACCGAACTGCGCAAACGCCTGCAGGTCGCGGAACTGGGCGAGGTCGAGCTTGGTTGAACCAGCCACCTGCTTGATCGCCTTAATCTGGGCCGCCGACCCGACCCGGCTGACGGAAATGCCGACGGAAATCGCCGGCCTAACCCCCTGGTAAAAGAGGTCGGTTTCCAAGTAGATCTGGCCATCGGTGATGGAGATGACGTTGGTCGGGATGTAGGCGGAGACGTCGCCGGCCTGCGTTTCGATGATGGGAAGCGCGGTCAACGAACCGCCACCTTCCTTTTCGCTGAGGCGCGCACTGCGCTCCAATAGCCGGGAGTGGAGGTAAAACACGTCCCCCGGATAAGCTTCGCGACCGGAAGGACGCTTCAAAACCAGGGAGACTTGGCGGTACGCCGCAGCATGTTTGGAGAGGTCGTCATAGACGATGAGCGCGTCCATACCGTTGTTCATGAACCACTCACCGATCGTCGTGCCAGAGTAAGGCGCCAAGTATTGGTTGGTGGCGCTGTCCGAGGCCGGTGCCGAAACCACCGTCGTGTACGGCATCGCCCCCGCCTTCTCCAGCGTGGCCACCGTGCGGGCGATCGTCAGGTTCTTCTGGCCCACGGCCACGTAGATGCAGTAGAGTAGCTTGTGGTTCTTGACCTTTCCCTCTTCGGCAGCGCGGTTGAGGCGCGCTTGGCTGATGATGGTGTCGAGCGCCACGGCGGACTTGCCCGTCGCGCGGTCGCCGATGATCAGTTCGCGTTGGCCGCGGCCGATGGGGATCATCGCGTCGACGGGCAAAATGCCCGTCTGCACCGGCACGCTGACGCTCTGGCGTTTGATGATGCCCGGCGCGATTTTTTCGACCGGAAACGTCTCGGTGGATTGGATCGGGCCTTTGCCGTCAAGCGGCTGGCCGAGCGCGTTCACCACCCGACCTAGCAAACCTTTGCCGACCGGCACCGAAAGCAGGCGCCCCGTCGTGCGAACCTCGGTGTCTTCGGAAATGTCCCCGTAATCGCCAAGCAGGATCGCGCCCACCTCGGTCTCTTCGAGGTTCAACGCCAGCCCGTAGACGCCGTTCGGGAACTCAATCAACTCGTTGAGCATCACGTCACTCAACCCTTCGATCCGTGCCACGCCGTCCCCGACCTCGCGCACCACGCCCACGTTCGCACGGGCCGTCGAGGTCTGCAGACTGTCGATGCTGGACTCCAACTCTTGAAGAAACGTGCTCATTTGATCTTTCCGTTAAAGGCTTGCCTGCAATCGGTTCAGCCGGTTGCGAACCGAACCGTCGTAAACGTCGTTGCCAATTTTGATCAGCAACCCCCCCAGCAGCTCCGGATTGGTCCGAAACTCGGTGGTGAGGTCGTCGCCGTACCGGGCCCGCAAGTTTGCCACCACCTGTTCGCCCGTCGCCCGGTTTAAAGGCGTGGCGCTCTCGATTAAAGCGTGACGTTTCTCAAGCTCCAAACGCACCAAACGCTCGTAGTCCTTGAGCACGTCCATGTAGTGTCGCGGTTTTTCGTGCCCCACGTGCTGCACGATCTGGCGGACTTTCCCTGGGTCCAACCGCCCGTCCGTGAAGCTTTCTCGAAGCATGTGCCGGGAAATCCGCCGCGATTCCTTGGTGCTTTTCATCCCCGGGTCAGGACGCCAAACCGCGCGCGGCTTCCTCGTTGATGCGTTGTTGGTCGTCGGCGTTGAGCACCTTGCCGGTTACCCGCGACGTCGCGTGCACGACGAGGCGGCCGAGTTCGTGGCGCACCTCGTTCATCACGCGTTGGCGCTCCAACGTAATCGCTTCATTTGCTTTCTGCGTGATCTGTTCGGCTTCGGCGATGGCGTCTTGGCGCTGTTTTTCGGCCAAACGGGCGCCGCTGGCGCGCACCTCGTCGAGCAGGCGTTGCGCTTCGCCGTTGGCCTTCGCCAAAATCGCCTCGTAACGCTGCTGCGCCTCGGCCAATTGGGCCTTGATCTTCTCGGCGTTAGCCTGCCCTTCGGCGATCCGGCGCCGGCGCTCCTCGAGCATGTCGATGACGGGTTTGAAGGCGAAACGGCGCAAGATAAAATAGACGATCACAAACAGGGCGATCTGCGCGATCAAGTTGGGCCAATAAACCCCGAATTGTTGGGCCGGATCCATGCGGTAGGTTCTGTTGGGTTGGAAAAAGTCGGCGCGGGCAGCGCACGCGCGGCACGGCCGCAGGCGGTGGTCGCCGCCTGCGGCGTGCACGGTCGTGCACTACTTGGTGAACGCGATGATCAGCGCGTAGATGGCGATGGCCTCCGCCAACGCCATGCCGATGATGGAAATGGTGAGGATGTTGCCGAAAGCGCCGGGGTTGCGCCCGACGGCTTCCGCCGCTTTTGCGCCCACCAAGCCGACGCCGATGCCGGCACCGGCGCCCGCGAAGGCCAAGGGTAAGGTCGCGGCCACGTTGCCGGTCGCCGCCGGGTCCGCTGCCAGGATGGGGAGGATGTCTAACATAGGTTGTGTCTTTCTTGCTCCTCGCCGCCCACTCTCTTTGGATGGTCCCGGCGAGAAATCTTCAGTGCCCGTGCGGTCCTTCGCCCTCGGTGTCGTGGCTGGTCGATAGCCGGATGTAAACGGCGCACAGCAGGGCGAAGACAAACGCCTGCAGCACACCCACCAAGAGCTCGAGGAAGTAGAACGGCAGCGGGAAAATGACGCTGGCGAGCCAGTTTAACGGGACTGGCAGCCCCGCCCCCAGTTCGGACATGGTGTGCAGGAGCGTTTCGCCCGCGTAGATGTTGCCAAAAAGCCGCAGCGAAAGCGAGACCGGCCGGAACACGATGGAGATCAGCTCGATGACCCCGACAAAGATGAAGAGGGGCAGCAGCACGAACCAGAGTGCACCCTTGAGCCCGCCTTTCGGCGCAAAGATGTGGCTGATGAAGCCGATCAACCCAACCTCGCTGATCGTCCAAATAAACCACCACACCATGAAGAAGAGGGCCATGCCCAAAGTCATGTTCAGATCGGCGTTGACCGGCCTCAGCAATGGCCGCGTCACTTCACGCAGCGACAACGGCCCGGAACCTGGCTCGCCGAATCCGATGGTGCCGACGCCAGGAATGAGCCCGAACCAATTGGCCGACAGGATGAAGACGAACAACGTTGCAATCAGCGGGAACACCTTCGCGATCATGTGCCGGCCCACGATCCCTTCGAACGTGTCGTAGAGCGTCTCCACGACGGCTTCAAAGATGTTTTGGTTGCCCACCGGCACCAACCGGAGCTGCCCCGTCGCCGCGCGCGCCCAGAGCAGCAACAGGCCTGCGACGATCAGGGTCACCAACAGCGAATTGGTGAACCAACCGAGTTGCGGCAAAAACGGCGTCGCGTTGACCGTGATGCCCTGCGCTAGCATGTAGGTGGAGACCCGCATAGTTCGTTTCCCCCCAGACGTAGGGACACGACCTCAGGACCTCTGGTGAGCGGGACGGACCGGACCGGCGGACGGGAGGGAAAACTCCCGAATAAAAGCAATCGGTTCCACGACTGGCAAGGGCTTTTGTGAAATTATTCACAATCTGGTGCGCCCGTTTCGCAGGAGATAATAGTCCCGACGACCGTTGACGTTTGCGCCCGCCCATGCCCCCGTGACCGCGCCGGGTAAGCGGGCCGGGACCATCCCGACATGCCCACGCCAACCCCCACCAGCACCGGCCGCACCTCCGACCGGCCCGAAATCGCCTACCTTTTCGAGCGGTTTCCCGCGTTCACCCAGACCTTCTGCGCGCGCGAAGTCGCCGAGGTGAATCGCCAAGGTTTGCGCATGCCGGTCTATTCCATCCGGCGCCCGCGCGAACCGGCCCCGAACGACGTGTCGTTGGCCGGCGTCAACGTGCACCAGCTGCCAGACACCAACCGCCTCGACTACAAGATTGAGGTGCGGCTGCGTTCGCTGGGGCACCGCCGGTTGCGCGGAGAGGAGGAGCGGCCGGACAAGCACCGCTACCACGAAGCCCTGTACCTCGGGGCACGCTTGCGTCGGGGTGCCATCCGGCATCTGCACGCCCATTTCGCCGGTCTGGCGGCTCGCACGGCGTGGTGGACGTGGCGGCTCTACGGCGTGCCGTTCAGCCTCACGACCCATGCCCAGGACATGTTCAATCCAAAACCCGGGCAGCGCTTGCCGCTAGAGACCTTGGTGCGGGATGCGCAGTTCGTCGTCACCGAGACCGACCACAGCGCCGCTTTCCTGCGGGCGCGCGTGCCCGCCGCCGCCGAACGTATTCTGCGCGTCTACAATGGCTTGGACCTTTCGCGCTTCAGAAAGGCACGCCCGGCAGACGGGCCGGTCCGCCTCTTGGCGGTGGGACGCCTCATCGAAAAAAAGGGGTTCAGCTACCTGCTCGCCGCCGTGCGGCAACTTCTGTCCGACGGGTGCCCGTTGGTCTGCGACATCGTCGGCACCGGTCCGGAGGAGGTGCGCCTTGCCGAAGAGGTCGGCCGCGCCGACTTGCGCGGACACGTCCGGTTACTCGGCGCCAAGACCCAGGACCAGATCGTCGACCTCTTGGCGGGCGCCAGCGTCTTTGTGCTGCCTGCGGTGCACGATCGCCACGGCGATTCCGACAACCTGCCCACCGTCATCGCCGAGGCCATGGCCAGCGGCCTGCCGGTGGTCAGCACCCGCGTGGCCGGCATCCCGGAAATGATCGCGCCTGGGCAGAACGGCTTCTTGGCCGAGGAACGCGACGTCGGGTCGTTAACCGCCCACCTGCGAACCCTCGTGGCCGATCCGGCGTTGCGCGCGACTTTTGGGGAGGCGTCCCGGCGCTTGGCTCAGGAGCGCTTCGACCTGCGCGCAACCGCCGCCCAGCTCCGTGAAATTTTCGTCACGCGGGCGCTGGGCAGCACCGGCGCATGAACGGGCGCCGATCTCCGCTTGAGCTTTACCGCGGACGCGGCGACG
>CAXUNV010000056.1:0-3226 GCA_964252355.1 uncultured Chthoniobacterales bacterium
CGCTGACCCCGGCGGCGGCGGCGCGTTCCGAGGTGGGCGACCCGCCCGAGGCCGCCGCGCCGGTGCGGGTGCCGCGGGAGGACGATTTGGTCGTCCCGGAGACCATGCCGTTTGTGGTCGTCATCATCGACGAGTTGGCGGACCTGATGCAGACGGCCCCGGCGGACGTGGAAGCGGCCATCGCCCGCATCACCCAGATGGCGCGCGCCGCCGGTATCCACATGATCGTCGCCACCCAGACGCCCCGGGCCGACGTGGTCACCGGCGTGATCAAGGCGAACATCCCGACCCGGATTGCCTTCCAAGTCGCGTCGGCGTTGGACAGCCGCGTCATCCTTGACGAGAACGGCGCCGAACGTCTGCTCGGCCAAGGCGACATGTTCTATCGGCCGCCAGGCACCTCGCGCCTGGTCCGTTCCCAAGGCGTGTTGGTGACCGACGAAGAAATCCGTGAATTGGTCGATTTCGTCGCGGCCCAAGGTGCGCCGATGTTTGACCCAAGCATCCAACGGGAACTGGAGGCAGGTTCTGCGCCGGAGGAGGAGGCGGAGACTGAGGAAGACCTGGAGCTCGTGAGGAAATGTCTGGAGATCATCCGGCAGGAAAAACGCGCCTCCACCTCCATGCTGCAGCGGCGGCTGCGGCTCGGCTACACCCGAGCGGCCCGGGTGGTTGACATCCTTGAGCGGCGCGGCATTTTGGGCCCCGGCGAAGGCGCGCGGCCGCGGGAAATCTTGGTCGATTTGGACGAAGAGATCGACGCGTTGGTGTGACGCGCCAACCCTTCCCGTCCGGTCAAAGCGCAGTCTCTTCAACACCTCTGTAGTGACGATGCTCGAGACGATTGGTACCAGGTTGAAACAGGCGCGGCGCAACCGCGGTTTGGATGTCGAAGGGGTGGCCGAAGTCACCAAGATCCGGCCGGAACGGATCCGAGATCTGGAAGCGGACGACTACTCGCGTTTTCCGAACCTCACCTATGCCCGGAGTTTCCTGGCCAAGTACGCCGCGTACCTCGAGGTGGATATCCGTGAGGACTTGGACAACTTCCGGGTCAACCACTCCATCTCGCTGGCGGAGTACCCGTACCTGAGCTCGCCGGCGATGCGGCGCTATGCGCCGGAACGAAGTCCGGTGACTCCGCGGGCTTTTCGCGTGCCGCCGGTCGTGGTGGCGGTGCTGGTGGGGTTTGTCTTGGTGGGCGTCCCCATGTTCGCTTACCTCGCCGTGGGCTTGTCTCGCCTGCAGCCTCGCCCTGGCGAGCTGGCGGGTCAGGACGAAGTGGCCGTGGTTTCGCCCACGCCGGCCACCGCGCCCGCCGCACCCGCGGCACCGTCCCCGGCCGTGCCGTTCCAAGCGTGGTTGAAGGATGAAGAACAAGTGGCGGCGACCGCACCCGCGCCTGCACCCCCGTCGACATCCGCACCGGTGCCCGCGCCTGCGGCCATCGGCGCATCGTCGCCAAGCGAAAGTCCGGCCGTGCTTGCGACCGACTCTCCCGCAGCACCCCCGCCCGTCGCGGTCGCTGCAGAGGCGCCGGTGCCACTCACGCCGGTCGCGGTGGCCACCCCCTCAGCCGAGCCCAGCGGGACGGCCGCGGCGACAGATCCCTCGTCCGCCGCCACGGACGCCCCGGCGATCGCGACGGCTGCACCTGAAACGGCCGGAGCGTTGGGCCCCAGAGACGTGGACGAGCCCGCCCTGGCCGGCAAGGACGGCAAACGGTTGGAGGTTCGGGCGCTCAAACGGGCCTACGTCCGCGTCGTGCGCGACAAAAGGCATTCCGAACCGGTCTTTTCGGGCTACACCTCGCCCGACGCCAACCCCATCATCGTCGAGGGGCAACGCTTCTGGTTGAAGGTGTCGGACCGGCGGGCGGTGGAGGTGCGCGAGGACGGTCAAGTCGTCAAAGGCAAGACGGCCAGCGTTGTGATAAACTGACCGCCTCCAAATGGACGTTTGCTTCTCTGCAGAGGGGTGTGCCCAGGTCGGTCAGCGCCAGCCGCCCAAGGTCGGTGTGATCAGCCTGGGGTGCGCCAAGAACTTGGTGGACGCCGAGGTCATGCTGGGCGGCATTCGCGCCCGCGGGATGACCGTCACCGCCGACGCGGCCGATGCCGACGTCCTCATCGTCAACACGTGCGCGTTCATCGACTCGGCGAAAGAGGAATCGATCGAAGCCATCTTGGAAGCGCACCAGGGGCGGGGTTTGGCGAAGAACCCTGGGCAGAAACTGATCGTGAGCGGCTGCATGGCCCAGCGGTTTGCCAAAGAGCTTTCCGCGGAACTGCCTGAGGTCGACGCTTTCCTCGGCTTGGACCAAGTGGCGCAGGCCGGCGAGGTGATCGAAAGCCTCCTGCGGGGTGGCGGGGAGCGGCGGACCTCTCCCCTGAATTTGGTCACGCCGAAGTCGCGCTACGTGCCGGAGTGGGACACGCCGCGTTTTCGGCTGACGCCGGCGCACTACGCTTACGTCAAGATCGCCGAAGGTTGCAATCACCCCTGCAGTTTCTGCGTCATCCCGCAAATGCGCGGCCGGCACCGGAGCCGGACGATCCCGTCCATCGAAGCCGAGGTGCGGCACCTGGTACCTGAGGGGGTTCGGGAGTTCAACCTCATCAGTCAAGACACCACCTACTTCGGCATGGATGGGTGGGAGACGAAGGCCGGCCCGCGCCAACCGGTGGATAGCCGGCGGGGAGTCACGCTCAGTCGACTCATCGAAAGCCTCGACCAGATCCCGGGCGATTTCTGGGTGCGCCTGCTTTACACCCACCCGGCGCACTGGAGCGACGAATTGATCGAAGCCATCGCGCGGAGCCGGCACGTGGTGCGGTACGTCGACATGCCGCTGCAGCACATCGATGGCGGCATGCTCGCGGCCATGCGGCGCGAAACCTCGCGCGAACACATCGAGGATCTGATTGGGCGCCTGCGCGCCGGCATTCCGGGGCTGACGTTACGCACGACGTTCATCGTCGGTTTTCCGGGCGAAACCGACGCCCAGTTCGAAGCGCTGCTCGAGTTCATCGAGAAGGTCAGGTTTGAGCGCCTCGGCGTTTTCGCCTACTCGCGGGAGGAGGGGTCGCGCGCGGCCAAGATGCCTGGCCAAATCTCTCCGGCGGTCAAACGGGCGCGGTTCGGGCGGGCCATGGCGCTGCAGCAGCGCATCGCGCGCGAGGCGGCTGCCGCCAAGGTGGGGCGGACCCTGCGCGTCCTTGTGGAC
>CAXUNV010000056.1:3295-15141 GCA_964252355.1 uncultured Chthoniobacterales bacterium
CACCAAGGTCCTGTTCGAGCAAGCGGCACCCGTCGGCGAGTTTGTCGATGTCCAGATCACCGGCACCGAAGTGTACGACTTGCGCGGGAGCTGGGCGTAGACCGCACGCTCCGTCGCGGATCGTGGCCGGCGAAACGGACGGCCGACAACCAGCGTGGCGCTGGTACGGGGACGGCGGCCACCGCCAACGGTTGGTAGGGCAAGAGGTGTCTGGCCTTACCCGCCGCCGGGCGCCCGGAAGGGCAGACCACGATCGCGGGATGTCGGCAGCGCCGTGACGGACGCAAAGCCGTCCGCGCTCCCTGCGTCGCTCGCCAGGACCGCCTTGGGGCGGCTCCGCCGGGCCGGAGTTAGGGCGCATGCCGCCAGCTTGTGCTTGCGCCCCAGGCTCCGCCTCTTGCCGCGGTTCCTGAACCGGCGATCCGCGACCGCGTCAGCTTAAGGGTTCGGCGTCGGGGTAGGCGCCAAGGTGTCCGCCGGTGTGGCCGGAGGGGAGGCGAGGGGCGGCGGTGTAGCCAGCGGGGTTGCCAACGGCGTGGGCGAGGCCAGCGGCTCAGGCGAGGCCAAGGGCGTTGCCTCGGGCGTGGCGCTCGGGGAGGGACTGGCCTTCGCCGCCGCCCTGCGCCGGCGCGTCGTGCGGCTCCGGTTACCCTTGTTCAAGGTGCGTTCCGTGCTGTTCACCCCATGCTCCACGGTGCGACCCGTCGCGTCCGCGCCGTGCTTGAGGGTCCGCCCGGTGGCTTGCGCGCCGTGCTTGATCGTGCGGCCCGTGTTGTCCACCGCCTTGCCGACGGTTTTCCCGGTTTTCTCCACTGGTCCAGCATCCTGGGCGAAGGCGGCAAGGGAAATCACGAGCGAGAGGGCGAGGGTGGGTGCGAGAAGTTTCATAGGGCAGAGTAATCCCTTCCGTATCGACCCGAAAACCGCATCCGGACGCATGGCGCTTCGCCTTTTGCCTGCCGGTCACCGCCGCCTGGGGCGCGCGGCAAGTTGCAACGGGGACGGCCTCCGCCGATGTTGGGCCTCTTCTCTTTTGTGACGCCTATCCCGTTCTTCGATCTCGGCCGCCAATACCGCGGTTTGCGGGCGGATCTTTTGGACGGCCTTGAGGCGGTCTGCGAAAGGCAGCTGTTTGTGCTGGGGCCACACGTGGAGGCTTTCGAGGCCGACATCCAGGAGAGATTCGGCGTCGCGCACGCCTTTGGGACGTCGTCGGGAACGGACGCCGAGTTGCTGATCCTCCTTAGCCTGGGGGTGGGTCCTGGTGACGCCGTGGTCACCACGCCGTACACTTTCTTCGCGACCGCCGGGAGCATCGCCCGGCTCGGTGCCCGGCCGGTGTTCGTCGACGTGGATCCGGCGACCTTGAACCTGTCGCCCCCGGCCTTGGAGGAATTCTTTTCGTGCCGGTGTGCACCCACGGCCGACGGTCTCGTCACCGATCGCGGCTTGCGGGTGCGGGCCGTCATCCCGGTCCACCTGTTCGGTCTTTGCGCGGACCTTGACCCCATTCAGGCGTCGTGCGACCGGCACGGGGTTGCGCTCGTCGAGGATGCGGCCCAAGCGCTCGGGTCGGCTTACCCGTCGGCTCGTGGGGTGCGCCTGGCGGGGTCGGTCGGGCGCGCGGGATTTTACTCGTTTTACCCCACGAAAAATCTTGGGGCTTTCGGTGACGCCGGCATGGCCGTCACCTCCGACGAGGCGTTGGCGGAGCGCCTACGCGTGTTTCGCAACCACGGCATGGAGCCGCGCTACGTGCACCACGTGCTTGGCGGCAACTTTCGGATGGACGCGTTGCAAGCAGAAGTCCTGGGGCGAAAGCTGCCTCACTTGGCGGGCTGGTGTGAACGCCGGTGGGCTATCGCGCAACGGTACCGGGAAATCTTGCAACCGCTGGAAGGCGATGGTCTCACGTTGCCGGCCGAACCCTACCGTGGTAGCGTAGGTTCCGCTGGGCACACATACCACCAGTACGTCCTTCGCACCTCCCGCCGTGACCCCTTGCGTGCGTACCTGCGCGAGCAAGGCATCGGCACCGAGGTTTACTACCCGCGCGCGTTGCACCAGCAGCCCTGCTTCGCGTCGCTTGGGTACCTTCTGGGAGAGTTCCCGGTGGCGGAGCGTGCGGCGGCTGAATGCTTAGCCTTGCCGATCTACCCCGAATTGTCGGACGCGGAAGTCGACCGCGTCGGCGAATCGGTGCGAGCTTTTTTCACTACCATCTGAATGTTTGAAATCAACGAACGGCCGCGGCAGGCCGAGAAGGCCCTTCTAGTGAGGGTTTATGCCGAACCAGCCGAGAGGCACGACGCGCAAAATCTGCTCGACGAGCTGGGTGCCCTGGTCGACACCTTGGGTTTGCGCGTCAGCGACCGGCTTCTAGTCCGGGTCGCGGAACCCTCGGTGAAGTTTTTGGTTGGCTCAGGTAAAGCGGAGGAAATTGCCGCCCAGGCGGCCGCGCTTGACGCCGACGTGATCGTTTTCGACAACGAGCTGCACCCGGGGCAGCAACGCAACTGGGAGGCGCTCGCCAAGCGGGCGGTGATCGACCGCCAAGAGGTCATCCTCGACATCTTTGCGCGGCGCGCTCGGACCAAGGAGGCGCGTTTACAGGTCGACTTGGCCCGTCTGGAGTATTCTTTGCCGCGCCTGACCCGCGCCTGGGGTCACCTCAGCCGGCAAGGCGGCGGCGTGGGTGGCAAAGGCGAAGGCGAATCCCAGTTGGAGACGGACCGTCGGTTGGTGCGCCGGCAGATCGACCGGTTGAAGGCGGACCTCGAGCTGGTGCGTGCCCGCCGGGCGACCCAGCGCAAACACCGCGACCGCTTGCCGCTTCCTCACGCCGCGATCGTCGGTTACACCAACGCCGGCAAATCGTCGCTTTTGAAACGACTCACCGGGGCGCAGGTGCTCGTCGAGGACAAACTCTTCGCGACGCTCGACCCGACGACCCGTAAAATCGGCCTGCCGAGCGGTCAGGACCTGCTGCTGACCGACACGGTCGGTTTTGTGCGCAACCTGCCGCACCGTCTCGTGGAGGCGTTCAAAGCGACTTTGGAAGAAGCCGTGCGCGCAGACTTCCTCATCCACGTGCTCGATGCGAGTCACCCGCGCGTGTACGATTTCCACCAAACCACTATGCGCGTGCTGGAAGAGTTAGGGGCGAGCGGGAAGCGGATCGTCACCGTCCTCAACAAGGTGGACCTGCTTTGCGACGAGGTGACCCTGCGCGGTCTGAAGGTGCACTTTCCCGACGCGGTGTTCGTTTCGGTGCAAACCGGCGAGGGTTTGGAAGAACTGCTCCATCGCATGGCCGACATGCTCCAGGATCGGCTAGAACGGGTGGAATTGGCACTGCCGTTGGAACGCACGGATCTGCTCTCGCTGCTGCACCAGACGGGCAAGGTCCTGAGCGTGGAGTACCAAGCGGCGTGCGCGCGCGTCGTGGCGTCGGTGTCGCCGAAGGTGTTGGCGAGGGTCAAACCGTTTCTGCTCCGCGGCCGGACCAAACTTCAGCCCACGGGCTAAGGAACGGACGGAGTTGGCGATCTCCTAAACAGAAGCGGGCACCAAGACAGGGAGGTTCAGCTTCGCGAAGGCCAGCCGCCCAACGATCGGGGCGAAAGGGAAAGGAAAGACGGCTATCCGGCGGAGCCGGCCCAAGATGATCCCGGCGTGCGGCGGGGCGGTTTAGAGCCTTGCTCTGACCACGGCCCGAACGGCCTTGGCAGCCCGCTTCACCCTGGCTTTGACCCGGGCGGCGTCTCGCGGGAGGCTCTCACGCCATTCCCGCTTGGTGGCGCCCCACCAATCTTGAGTTGCTGGCGGGACCGCGGTAGAACCCACCCGACTAGGAACTGTGCGGCACCGGTGCGGTACGGCCAGACGCGCCGTCCGGCCCCGGCGTGGCGGCACCCCCCGGGACCTGGTTCGGCGGGGTGGGTCTGGTCTTGGTTCGCGCCGCTTCAATCTTGGTCGCCAAGGCGGCGTTCCCCGGGTCCAAGGTCAAGGCGCGCCCCCAAGCGTTGATCGCTTGGCCGTAGTTCCCGAGCGCCGCGTGCGCGTCGCCCAGGTGCTCCAACACCACGGCATCTTCGGGCTTCACCAACTCCACCGCATGCAGCAGCTCCGACAGCGCTTCGCCGTATTCGCCGCGTTGGTAATAATACCAGCCTAAGCTGTCGAGGTACGCCCCGTTGTTCGGCTCGATCTGCAGCGCCCTCCGGATCATCTCGCCCGCCTCCTCCAAGTTGAGCTTACGCTCCACCCACATGTAACCAAGGAAGTTGTAAGCCGACGCCGCTTTCGAGGGCTCCAAGTCGATGGCTTTGCGCAGCAGGGTGGCCGCCTTGTCGATCATGTCGGCTTGCTCGGCGGCCACCGCGTAATTGTAGTAGAAAGCGCCATCCAAGAGTTCGGCACCACCTCGCGCTTCAGCATCTTGCATCGCCGACTCAAAGGCCGGCAGCGCGTCGGCGTACCGTTTGGCTTGGCTCAGCGCGATGGCCAACGCGTAGGTGATCTGCGGCGCCGGGAAACGTCGCCGCGCCTCGCTCAAGGTGGCCACGGCTCCGTCGTTCTGCCGCAGTTCTAACTGGACCTGCGCGGTGCGAAGGTAGTTTTCCGGATCGTCTGGCGCCAAGAGGAGCACCTGCTGATAGTTGGCCAACGCGCGCTCAAACTGCCGGTTCTCTTCCAAGAGACGCGCCAAAAACTCGTACGGTTCCGGACGCAGGGGGTTGCCTTTGACCAGTTCCTCGAGAGCCCGGATGGCCTCGTCCCGCTGCCCGGTCTTCAAAAAGCTTTGCGCCAGTTTGTAGCGCACGTCGCCGCTGCCGTGGTTCAACGCCAACGCGCGGAGGTAAAACGGGATGGCGGCCCCGACTTGACCGATGGCAACGTAACCGTCCGCCGTGCGAACGGTGGCGGCGCCGTCTTCGGTCGACAAGTCGCCTGCCTTCTTCAGAAGGGGAGTTACCGCTTCGGCTTTGGCGGGCGGAAACGCCCCGTCGCTCGTGAGGTAAAGCCGGACGGCGAGTTCGCTCAAGCTGAGCCAGAAGACCGGGTCCTTGCTGTCGACGGTACCCGCCCGTTTCAGCAACGCCTCGGCATCCCGCCGCCGTTTCAACGCCAGGAAGACGTCGAAGAGTGTTTGGTAGGCCGCAAGGTTGTTGGGCGCGATGCGCGCGGCCCCTTCGGCGTAACGCAAGGCCAAATCCGGCTTGTGCAGCTCACGCAGGTAGAGCCCGGCCAAGTTCAGCAACGGGGTGGCGTCGTCCGGTTTGGCTTTGGCCAAATCCTTCAGAAGGTCGATGCCGGTAGCCACGTCGCCCCGCTTGGCGTACTCGTTGGCGATCCGAACCGCCAACCCCGGGTTGCCGCCCACGTCGGCTTGCAGGGTTGTTGTGTAGGCGCGCAACGCCTGATCCCATTCGCCGTCGTCTTCCGCGGTTAGGCCCTCGATGAACGCCGCCTGGGCCTGCGCGAGCTTCTCGCCGGCTTTCCCGAGTTGCGCCTCGGAACCGGCCGGGTGGCCGTCCGCGTAAAAACTTTCCTCACCAACCTTGGCGTGCGGGCGCACCGGCGGCTCCCGCCCAGCCTCCGGATGCGCCGACACCACACCCGCGCACATCCCCAACACCACGCCAGCGACGGAGGCGAGCAGCGCTCGCCGCACCCGCCCCGAAACAATCATGCGCCTAACCTAAAGACTACGATTTGTACCGCAAACGCTTCTTGTGGCGGTTTTCCTTCATGCGTTTGCGCCGTTTATGTTTGGCGATCTTCCCTTTACGACGTTTTTTCAGTGAACCCATAAGTGGTGGTGCGTCCGGGGGAAGCCTTCCGGCTCCCTCCGGGGAGCGTCAACAGATAACTAATAAACCACTTTATTCAACGGATACTCAATGATGCCTTCCGCCCCGAGTTCCTTCAGCTGTGGGATCATCTCGCGGACGACTTTCTCGTCGATGACGGTTTCGATGGCGACCCAACCTTCCTGCGACAGCGGCGAGACGGTCGGATTGCGTAGGGAGGGCAGCAGCGCCAACAACCGGGGAAGCTGGTCTTGCAGCAGGTTCATCTTTAAACCCACTTTGTTGCGGGCGTTCAACGCGCCTTGCAGGAGGAGTACGAGACGCTCAAGCTTGCCCCGTTTCCAAGGGTCCTCCATCGCCGTACGGTTGCCGATGACCAACGGGTAGGACTCCGTCAACACCGCGACCACGCGCAAGCGGTTGGCGGCGAGCGACGCGCCTGTTTCGGTGATGTCGACGATGGCGTCGACCAGCTCCGGCACCTTCACCTCCGTTGCGCCCCAGCTGAACTCCACGGTGGCTTGCACCCCGTGCGACTGCAGAAAACGCCGGGTCAACCCCACCGCTTCCGTGGCCACCCGTTTGCCCGCTAAATCGTTCACCGTCCGCACCGGCGAATCGTCCGGCACCACCAACACCCACCGGGTCGGGTTCGACGTCGCTTTGCTGTACTCGAGCCGGGAGAGCACTTCCACCTCTGAGCCGTTTTCTTCCACCCAGTCCTTGCCGGTGATGCCGCCGTCGAGGAACCCGCCTTCGACGTACCGGCTGATTTCCTGCGCGCGCAGCAGGCGCACCTCCAACTCCGGGTCGTCGATGGCAGGTTTGTACGAGCGCCGGCTGCCGGTGATTTGGTAACCGGCCTTGGCGAATAACTCCACCGTGGGCTCGTGCAGGCTACCCGAGGGCAATCCGAGGCGAAGACGCGGCGCGTTCATGAGCGAGGGCGGGAAAAAGGGAGCCTACATAACCGTAACTCTCCCCCCTGGCCAACGGTTTCTGCGGCAGATCTGTCTCGCCCCAGGGGAGCGCGGGCGTCCCGCCCGTTACCCGAACTGCGCAGACGCCACGGTAGCGCCGGCGGCCCCGCCGGTACGGGGACGGCACGTCGCCGGGGTTGGGCCGGAGCAACGGTCGGGGCTGCACCCCCGTTGGCGGGCGGGACGCCCGCGCTCCCTTTCATTCCGGTGGGCCGCCCGACCGACGGGAATTCGCCCGACAAAGCCCTTGCATTCTCCCTAGAGCCTACGGACAATCAGGCCAATGACGCCCGGCCTGCCAACCCTCGCAGAATTGCGCGACTTGCAGGCACAGTTTCTCCGGACTGAGCCGGCCGCGGTACTGACATGGGCGTACCATCGTTTGGGGGAGCGTGCGGCCATCGGCACCAGCCTCCAAAGTTCCGGGCTCGTCTTGCTGCACCAAGCCCGTGAGGCGGGCCTCCCGCTGCCCGTCTTCACCATCGACACCGGCCTGCTCTTCCCAGAAATCGAGCGCTTTCGCGGCGAAGTCGAACGCTTTTTCGGGATCTCGATTGAGGTTTTGCGCCCCACCCTGTCGCTTGAGGCGCAAGCGGACGGGTTTGGCGCTGCCCTGTGGCGACGCCGCCCGGACGCCTGCTGCGACTTGCGCAAAGTCGAGCCCCTTCGCCACCATTTGGCAGGGTTGCATGCGTGGATCACCGGGGTGCGCCGCGACCAAAGCGCCGCACGCCAGAGCGCGGAGGTGTTCGAGCTTTACAGGTTCGATCCCGTGCGTGATAGAAGCGTCCTGAAAATCAACCCTTTGGCAGGGTGGTCCGGGCAAGAAGTGGAAACTTACCTCGAGCGACACAAGATCCCTCGCAACCCGTTGGTTAGCCGTGGGTACCGCAGCATCGGCTGCGTGCCGTGCACCCGCTCGGTTGGCGAGGGGGAAGGGGAGCGCGCGGGGCGTTGGACCGGTTTTGAGAAGACCGAATGCGGTCTCCACACTTTCTTGGGCGCTCATGTCTGAGACGCCGGCCCACGCGCACTTGGACGCCCTGGAGCACCAAAGCGTCTACATCCTTCGGGAGGCGTACCGGAAGTTTGGCAAGCTGGCCTTGCTCTGGAGCATCGGTAAGGATTCATCCGTCCTGCTCTGGCTGCTGCGCAAGGCGTTCTTCGGCCACATCCCGGTCCCGTGCGTGCACGTCGATACGGCCTATAAAATCCCTGAGATGATCGCGTTCCGCGACCGTTTGGCGGCCGAATGGGGCATGCACCTGATCGTCGGCCAAAACCGGCAGGCGCTGGCGGAGGGTCGGACGTTTCCGGCGGGTGCCGTTTCGCGGGTCGACTGTTGCGGCTTTCTGAAACGCGACGCCCTGCAGGCCGTCATCGCCGAGCAGGGTTACGACGCCGTCATCGTGGGCATCCGACGAGATGAAGAGGGCACGCGCGCCAAGGAACGTTACTTTTCACCGCGAAACCAGAACTTCGAATGGGAATTCAAGGAGCAGCCACCGGAGCTTTGGGACCAGTTCAAGACTGATTTTGAGCCCGGGACCCACATCCGGGTGCATCCGCTGTTGCACTGGACCGAAGTCAACGTTTGGGAGTACATCGAGCGCGAGGCCATCCCGGTCACCGATCTCTACTTCGCGCGCGGTGGCCAACGTTACCGCTCCTTGGGCTGCGCGCCCTGCACCAAACCGGTGTCGTCGACGGCGGCGAGCGTCCGCGAGATCATCGAAGAGTTGCGCGGGAGCCGGACGGCGGAGCGCAGCACGCGGGCGCAGGATCAAGAGGCCGAAGATGCGTTTGAGCGGCTTCGGGCAAGCGGTTACATGTGAGACCGCCGCGCTGCTCCCCGGTTGGGGATGGCGTCCGGCGTAATCACCCTAGCCACTTTGACCACCGCGACCCCGTCTGCACCCTCCCTGTCCGATCGCCCGCACGTCAAAGAAGGACGAGCCTTGCGGGTGGTGATCGTCGGTCACGTCGACCACGGAAAATCCACCCTGGTGGGCCGGTTGTTGCACGACACCCACTCGCTGCCGGAAGGGAAGCTGGAGAATCTCCAGGCCGTTTGCGCCCGGCGCGGGATGCCGTTTGAGTGGGCTTTCCTGATGGATTCGCTGCAGGCGGAACGAGATCAAAACGTCACGATCGAAGCCGCGCAGATCCCATTCCACTCCGCCCGCCGTCCGTATGTGATCATCGATGCGCCAGGCCATAAGGAGTTCCTGAAAAACATGGTTACGGGCGCGGCCACCGCCGACGCGGCGGTGTTGCTCATCGCGGCCAACGAGGGGGTGCAAGAGCAGAGCCGGCGTCATGCTTACCTGTTGAGCCTGCTCGGCGTGAGCCAAGTCGTGGTGTTGGTGAACAAAATGGACTTGGTCGAGTTCGCGGAAGGACCGTTCCGCGAGGTGGAGACCGGCTACCGGCGCTTCCTTGGCCAACTTGGCGTGACTCCCCTGGCGTTCATCCCGATCGTGGCGCGCCAAGGCCTCAACTTGGTCTCACCGGCAACCCTCCAGATGCCTTGGTACGCCGGGGACACCCTGGTCGCCGCTTTGGACCGTTTCGACGCGGCGGCGGCGCCGGACGAGGCGCCGCTCCGGTTCGCGGTGCAGGACGTTTACCGCTTCGACGACCGCCGGATCGTCGCCGGCCGCGTGGAGGCGGGAACCCTGCGCGTCGGCGACCGTATCGTCTTCGTGCCGCAGGAGAAGGCGGCCGAGGTCGCCACCATCGAGCGTTGGCAAGGCTCGCCCCGTCCGTTCGCCGCGGCCGGCGAGTCGGTCGGCTTGACGTTGGTCGAACCTATTTTCGTCGAGCGCGGACAGATTGCGGTGCACCCGACGGCACCGATGATCGAGACGAACCGATTCCGCGCCCGGGTCTTCTGGATGGGCCAACGGCCGCTGACCTTGGGCCGCACCTACCGCCTCAAGCTGCTGACCCAAGAGGTGGACTGCACGCTGGCTTCCATCGACCGAGTCATCGACGCGAACACGCTGGACGCTTCCAGCTTCGGCCGGCGCGCCGTCGCCCGCAACGAAGTCGCGGAGGTCACGCTACAAACGCGAGGCTTGGTGGCGATGGACGATGGCGCCGTCCAGCCCACGACGGGCCGTTTCGTCCTGGTCGACGATCGCGACGTGGCGGGGGGTGGGGTGGTCTTCGGCGGCCGCTACCGCGACCCGACGCAAGTGCGCAGCGACCACATCTATTGGTCTGAAGGTACGGTGACGCCGCGCGCGCGGCGGGAGCGCAACGGCCACGCGCCGCTCGTGGTCTGGCTGACCGGGTTGTCCGGGGCGGGCAAGTCAACGGTGGCGCGCCTGCTGGAGCGGGAGTTGTTTGAGCGGTTCATGCAAGCGTACGTGCTCGACGGGGACAACGTCCGCCACGGGTTGAACGCAGACTTGGGCTTTTCGCCCGGCGACCGGGTCGAAAACCTCCGCCGGGTCGCGGAGGTGGCCCGCCTCATGGCCGACGCGGGCCAGATTGTCATCACCGCCTTCATCTCGCCCTACCGTGAAGAGCGGGCGCGGGCGCGCCGGATCGTCGAGGCCGGCGGCATCGGGTTCGTCGAGGTGCACGTCGACGCCTCGCTGGCCGCGTGCGAGGCCCGTGACCCCAAGGCGCTTTACCAAAAGGCTCGGGCCGGATCCCTGAAGGATTTCACCGGGGTCGACGCGCCTTACGAGCCGCCGCTCGCCCCCGACGTCGTGCTCCCGACGGAAACCGAATCCGTCGAGCGGTGCGTCGAGGCGCTGCTCGGCCAGCTCTTGCCGCGGCTGCGGCTTGAACCCGCGGAGTACGAGATCTGACGCCGCGGGGTTGAACCAGGGGTCGGTCTGCGGCTAATCTCGCCGCATGGCCGCCCCTCGCCGCCGCTCCGCGCGAGCCTTCGCCTCCCTCGCGACGGCCGGCGTGTCGGCCTGCCTCCTTTGGCCGGCGGCAACCGCCGCGCAAGACGACGGCACCTTGCCCGAGGCAGCCGCCACGGCGCCCGACGAAGGTACCTTGCCCGAGCGGCGCGAGCCGTTGGTTCCCCTCTGGACACGCAAGCTCGACTTGGCCCTCTACAGCGTCGCGTGGACCTCCGACAGCCAGGTGTTTGCCGTTGGTGGACGCAACACGATCTGGCTGTTCCAGTGCCCCGATTTTTTCGAACGGGCGCAGCTCCGGTCCGAGGCAGGCGCCGTCTCCGGGCTCTCTTGGTCGCCCGACGACCGCATTCTGGCAGCCGCCGGCCGCGACGGCGTCATCCGCTTCTGGGAAGACGGCAACGTCGTGCGCACGCTCACCCAAGGCGCCTGGGTGCTTGACGTGGCTTGGGAACCGCACCGGGACACCTTGGCGGCCGTTGACGAATCCGGGCTGGTCCGGTTTTGGGATCGCGGCGGTGCGCAGCAGGCTTCGATCCAACTCGACGGCAACGGGTTGGCGTTGGACTGGTCGCCGGGCGGCAACCTCCTCGGGGTCTCCACCGGGCAGGGAGGATCGAAGGTCGTCGCGATCGAAGCGTCGCAAGCCCAAATCCGTTGGCAACGTCAGGATGTGCCGGCCGACTACCAAGCCCCCTTTGGATACGGCCTGGACGAGGTCAATGGGATCAGCTACTCCCCAGACGGTCGTTTGGTCGCCACCACGCACCAGGACGGCCGCGTGGTGATCTGGCGGGCGGACACGGGACGCAAGGTCGGTTCTGCGCAAGTTCACGGGCCCGGCGTGGCGGGCGCCCGCCGGGTCTCCTGGTCGCCGGACGGACGCTGGCTCTGCACGTGCGGTGAAGACGGCCGCGTGAATCTGGTGCCGTTCCCGAAGATGAATGAGCGCGTGACCTTGATCGACAGTTCCCGGCCGATCTGGTCCGTGCGCTTTTCACCCGACGGCCGTTACTTGGCGGCGGTCGGTGACACCGGCGAAGTCTGGGTCTGGCAGGTCCCGACCGTCAACCCGGAACCGGAGGTGGAGCCGGAACCGTCCCCGCCGCTCGCCGTCGCCAACCCGTCCGAGACTCCCACGCCGGCCAGCGTCGACGTGGCGACCG
>CAXUNV010000057.1:0-15064 GCA_964252355.1 uncultured Chthoniobacterales bacterium
CCCTTACCCCCCAAGAGGAATACCCCATGCGTGTCATCATCAAGCGCGCAGCCGTCGCTGCGCTGGTCCTGCTGTGCTCCGCCGTCAACCCACAGGTCCGCGCCGATGAACCCGAAGTCGCCGTCGTCGTCAAAATCGGCGGTATCCCGTGGTTCACCGCCATGGAACAAGGCATCAAAAACGCCGGCAAAGAGCAGCACGTGAAGGCTTACATGGTCGGACCCACCACGGCTGACCCGGCTCAGCAGGTGCGTGCGGTCGAGGACCTCATCGCTAAGAAAGTCAGCGCCATCGGCGTCGTGCCCAATGACGCCAAGGCGCTCGAGCCGGTGTTCGAGCGCGCGAAGGCGGCCGGCATTCCCGTCATCACCCACGAGTCACCCGATCAAAAGGGCAACGTTTGGGATATCGAGATGATCAACAACCAGGAATTTGGCGAACGGCACATGCAGGACCTAGCCAAGTACATGGGGGAGGAAGGCGAGTACATCGTCTACGTCGGTTCGCTGACGGTGCCGTTACACAACGCGTGGGCGGACGCGGCCATCGCCTACCAGAAGGAACACTACCCAAAGATGAAGCTCGTCGCCGACCGCTACGGCGTGGCCGAAAGCGTCGATGACAGCTACCGGACGGCGTTGGACGCGATGCTGGCTCACCCGAATCTGAAGGGCATTTTGACCTTCGGCAGCCAAGGTCCGATCGGGGCTGGCCGCGCGCTCAAGGAGCGCGGCAAAGCCGACAAGATCGTGCTGGTGGGGGCCTGCTCGCCGAGCCAAGCCAAAAAGCTGGTGAAGGAGGGCGTCATCAAGGTCGGTTACATCTGGAGCCCGCCCGAAGCAGGGGCCGCGATCGTCACGGTGGCCAAGATGGTGCTGGATAAGACGCCGATCACCGACGGCATGGAAATACCCGGTCTGGGCAAAGCCAGCGTCGACCCGGAGAAACGGGTGATTCGGGTCATCAAAATCTTGTCGATCAGCAAGGACACGGTCGACCAACTCGCCTCCATGGGACTTTAGGCTCCCACCCAACCCTGGCGCGTCGCATCCCCGCGGCGGGTACGACGCCCCCCCGGCCATGAGCCAAGTCACCGACCACCGCGAACCGGCCGCCCCGCAAACCGCGCCCGATTTCATCGAGATGCGCGGCATCAGCAAGCGCTTCGGCGGGGTGCGCGCCTTGATCGACGTCAGCTTCTCGATCCGCGCGGCCGAGATCCATTGCTTGGCGGGGGAGAACGGCTGCGGCAAAAGCACGCTGATCAAGATCCTCTCCGGGGTGCACGCGCCCGACGAAGGTCAGATCGTTCTGGAGGGCAAAGCCCATACCCAGTTGACCCCGGCCGCCTCGCAGCGCTTCGGCGTCCAGATCATTTACCAGGACCTATCGCTTTTTCCCAACCTGACGGTGGCGGAGAACATCGCCTTCGGCCACCAAGTGCAAACACCGGTCCGCTTGGCAGACCGCCAAGCGATGCGCCGGCAGGCGCGGGGGGTCATGGAACGGCTCAAGGTTTCCTTGCCGCTGGAAGCGCTGGTCGGGACCCTGCCGATCGCCACGCGCCAACTGGTGGCCATCTGCCGGGCGCTGGCGGGGGAGCAAGCGCGGCTGATCGTCATGGACGAGCCGACGGCGTCGCTGACCCACCAAGAAGTCGCGGCGCTGCTGGCCACGATTCATGAACTCAAGCGCCAGGGCATCGCCACGGTGTTCGTCAGCCACCGGTTGGACGAAGTGATGACCATCGCCGAGCGGGTCACGGTGCTGCGCGACGGGCGTAACCTGGGCACCTACTGGGTGCGCGACTTGGACCGGCGTCGCCTGGGGGAACTCATCACCGGCCACGTGTTTGAACACAGCCTTAAACCCCCGTTCTCGGGCAAGGCCGAGCCGGTGCTGGAAGTGCGCGGCCTCACCCGCCAAGGCCAATACGCCGACGTGGACCTCGAAGTGCGGCCGGGGGAAATCTTGGGTCTGATCGGGCGTCTGGGCTCCGGCCGGACCGAGTTGGCCCTGTCGCTTTTCGGCATGAACCCGCCTGATGCCGGCGAAATCCGGGTCAACGGCAAGCGCGTCGAGCTGCGCACCAACCGCGCGGCCATCCGCCAGAAGATTGCCTACGTGTCCGAAGACCGCCTCTCGCTGGGCTTGGTGATGCCGCAGACCATCGCCGACAACACCGTCATCTCGGTGCTCGACCGGCTCACGGGGACGCTGGGCCTCATCGACGGCGCGCGCCGGGCCCAAACCATCGACCGTTGGATTTTCCAGGAGTTGCGCGTCAAGACCAACACCGCCGAGCGGCCGGTCCAACAACTCTCCGGCGGCAACCAGCAGCGAGTGGTGCTGGCCAAATGGCTCGCGACCGACCCGCGGGTGCTGATCCTGGATGCACCGACGGTGGGCGTCGACATCGGCGCCAAAGCCGGCATCTTCCAGGTCGTCGACGCGCTCGCGGCGCGCGGCTTGGCCATCCTGCTCATTTCGGATGAGGTCGAAGAGGTCCTGTACCAAAGCCACCGCATCCTGGTGATGCGCTCGGGACGGATCGTGGGGGCGTACGATCCGCAACGCGTCAGCGAGCAAGAACTCCGGGAGGCCATCTATGCCTGACCAAAACCCTGGCTACCAGGCGGCGTTTCGCCGCCACGACGTGCAGATTGCCGCCATCGTCGTCATCATGGCCGTCATTTTCTCGGCCTTATCCCGCAGCTTTTTGTCCACCGGCAACCTGGTCTCGCTGCTGGAGAACTACTCGGTGATGGCGATCATGGCGGCGGGGCTGCTGGTGGTGCTGATCTCGGGCGGAATCGACATTTCCTTTGCCGCCATCGCCGCGGTCAGCCAGTACCTGATGGCAACCCTGCTGGTGCGCATGGGCGGCAACTGGCTGCTGGCCTTCGGGTTGGCCGCCGCCTTTGGCACGCTGCTCGGGGTGGTCAACGCCCTCCTGATTTACTACCTCCGAGCGCTCGCGGTCATCGTCACCATTTCCACGATGACCTTCTACTTCGCGATCCTCATGTTCGTGACCGATGGCAAATCCATCTACGATTTGCCCGATTGGTTCACGGCGGACCTGTCGCTGTTCGGGATGCCGTTTTCGGTGGCGGTGGCCGCCATCGTCCTCCTCCTCACCCTTTTGTTACTGAGCCGGCTCTCGATCGGCCGCCAGATTTACGGGCTGGGCGGGAACCCCGAAGCCGCCAAGCGCGTCGGCTGCAACCTCTTGGGCCTGCAGTGCTTCGTGTACGGCTACTCCGGCTGCATGGCCGGCGTCGCAGGGCTGGTGCAGGCGCACCGGGTCGAAGAGGTGGTGCCCAACGCCTTGATCGGGCGGGAACTCGACGTGCTCGCGGCGGTCGTGTTGGGCGGCGCAAGCCTCTTAGGGGGCATTGGCACCGTCAGCGGCACCGTCTTGGGGATCATCCTGTTAGCAATCCTGCAGAACGGCCTCACCCTGCTGGGCGTGTCATCGTATTCGTTCGGATTCGTCACCGGTCTTATCATCCTCATCAGCGTGAGTGCCACGGCCTACACCGCCAAGCGCCAACAGCAACGGAGCGTTCGTCATGCCCACTGAAGCCGCCACTGCCCCTGCCGCCCCTGCGCCCCGGCCCTCCTTGCTGGGCTGGCTCGGGCGGGACCCGACCGTCACCATGCTTGGCGCATTGATCGTGCTGGCCGCGCTCTTCTTTGGCGCGCTGGCCCCAGCGCGTTTCCTGTCGGTCGACACGCCCCGCGCCATGGCTTTCCAAATGCCAGAACTGGGCATCCTGGCCTTAGCCATGATGATCCCGCTGATGAGCGGCGGCCTGAACCTGGCGATCATTTCGACGGCCAACCTTTCCGCCCTGGTGATGGCCGCCATCCTCACCAAGATGATCGGCCCGACCAGCCCGCTGCCGGCCGTGGTCGGGGTGATCGCGTTGGCGTTGGCGGCGGGGCTCGCGACGTCGTTGGTGATCGGGCTGATCACGGGCATGATCGTGGCTTTTTTAGGCGTGCACCCGATCCTGGTGACGCTCGGCACGATGACGGCAGTCAAAGGCATGGCCGTCTACGCCACCAACGGCGGGGTCATCGGCGGGTTCCCGCCCGCGATCCTGTTTTTGGGCAACGGCACCCTCCTCGGGATCCCGGTGTCGATGATCTTTTTCTTGCTCTGCGCCGTCCTGGTGGCGGTGCTCATGAGCCACGCGCCCTTCGGCGTGGCGGTGCGCCTGATCGGTTCAAACGAAAAAGCCACCCGTTACTCGGGCGTGGCCACCGACTGGATGCTGGTGGGCGTTTACGTGGCGTCAAGCCTGCTGTGCTGGGTGGCGGCCGTGGTCATGATGGCGCGCTTCAATTCCGCGCGCGCCGGCTACGCGGAATCGTACCTGCTCATCACCATCCTGGCCGCGGTGCTCGGGGGGGTTGATCCGAACGGCGGTTTCGGCAAGGTGCTGGGGCTGGTTCTGTCGCTCGTCCTGCTTCAGATCATTTCCACGGGGTTCAACCTGCTGGGGTTCAGCCCGCACCTAACCCAAGCCATCTGGGGTGCCACGATGGTCCTGGCCATCGCCGTTGCGCTGGTGCGCGACCGCTGGATGGCCCGCCTCTGGTTACGGAAAACGTCGAAATAACCCTCCTGCATGAGCCGCGAGATCAAGCCTTTCACGGCCGAGGCGAGACCACCCTTTGAAAAGCCTTGAGCCCTCCCCGTCTACCGTGGCGTGGTTAGACCCCACGGTCCGTTGCCTGTTCTACCGCCCGTCCCAAAAACCATTCTCTAGGAGGCCAAGCCTTACGGACGTACGCCTGACACCGTGAACTAGGGCCATGGCTACCATGAAGGAAGTTGCCGAGCGTGCCGGGGTCTCCACCGCGACGGTGTCGCGGGTGATCAACCAGACCGGGTACGTGGCCCCGACCCTGCAGGACAAGGTTCGACGGACCATGGAAGCGCTCAGCTATCACCCGAGCGCGTTGGCACGAGGCCTCCGGCGCCAAGAAACGCAGTCCGTGGGCGTGCTGGTCCCGAAACTTTCGCAGCCGTTTTTCGGCCTGCTCGGTCACGCCATCGAACAAGCGCTTTTCAGGCAGGGGTATCGCACGTTCTTGTGCAGCGCGGAAGAGGATCCGGACAAAGAGTCGGCGTATGTGGAGATGCTGTTACGCCAGCGCGTGGACGGCATCATCCTGGTGCCAACCGGTCGCAGCCTCGGCAACGTCGAACGGCTTTTGCGCGCGAAGCTTCCGGTGGTGTTGGTCGATCGCGACCTGCCGACGCTTCCAATCGATCGGGTTTTAAGCGACAACGTCCAGGGCGCTTACCAAGTCGCTCGCCACTTGCTCGGCTTGGGTCACCAACGGATCGCCGTGGTTGGTGCGGAACCGCACAGCGAATCCGTGGCGCGGCGTCTGACCGGGGTCAGGCAGGCTTTGGGCGAAGCCGGCATCCGGCCCACGGAAGAACACTTGGCGACCAGTGCTGGGGAACAATTTCAACTGGGTCTGGCCACCGCGCAGCGGCTGATGCGCCAACGCCTTCCGCCCACGGCGGTCATCGCGCTCACGGACATGCTGGCGGTGGGGGTCCTGCACGGCGCTTGGAAGGCGGGGCTGCGGCTGCCTGAGGATTTGTCGGTGACAGGTTTTGACGACATCCCCTTAGCTTCCTACGTCTTGCCGGAGATGACGACGGTGGCTCAACCCACCACGGAGATGGGAGAACGGGCCGTGCAACGTTTGTTGCGTTTGGTCCAGGAGCGTTCGATGGGTCTGGTTGCGGATCCGGAGCTCAAGCCCGAGTGCACGGTTCTTCCCACGCGCCTGATTGTCCGCAGTTCTTCCGCGCGCCCCAAAAACGGCTCGCTAGTGGGCTGACGCCGTGCCAAACGCCACCCGAAAACAGAAGACGAGAAAGGATTGGACACGACACGCCAGGCTCCCGGCTAAGTCGTAGATAGACGAGGATTTCTTCGCATTTGGTAGGAAGGTGCTGCTCGGCGGTCGGAACTCAAAAACCCAGGGCCCGCCCGTGGCGTTTTCCTGAACACCCTCTGACATGAAAAGGTTAGTCCTACTTGCAGGCCTGCTCCTAACCGTAACCCCGGCCCACCACGTTTGTGCGCAAAGCCCGAAGAAGCACAAGGTTGGGGCCCTGACCAAAAGCTTGGCTAACCCTTACTTCCTGCGGATGAAGCAAGGCTACGAGTATGCCCAGAGGAAATTGGGCGTCGAGGTGGTGTTCGGCAGCACCCCGACGGAAGCGGCAGACCAAACGTCCGGCCAACCCTTGGTTCCTGCCGATGTGGAACAGCTCAACATCCTGCAAAGCTGGTTGTCCGAAGGCAGCTTGGAGGGCTTGGTCGTCACCCCGTTTCGGCCGACCTCCCTCAACCGTGCCTTAACCCTGGCCAGTCGCAAGGACGTACCGATCATCAACATCGACGAGCTTGTCCCGGAGGAGGCGGCGAAGGCTGACGGCGTCAAGATTGTCACCCGGATCGCGTCCAACAACGTCGAGGTCGGCAAACTGGATGCCCAACTGGTCTTGACTTCGGTGCCAAAAGGTTCGGATGTCGCCGTGATTGAGGGCGATCCAACCACGACGAGCAGCATGGATCGGGTGAAGGGTTTCACAAACGTCGCCAGGGAGGGAGGACTCAAAATTGTCGCGAGCCAGCCTGCGCACTGGGACCGCAAAAAAGCCCGCGAACTCGCCGTGAAGACGTTGGCAGACGATGCGGACTTGAAGGCGATCTTCGTCGCCAACGACGACATGGCCCTAGGGGTGGTGGATGCGGTACAGGCCGCGGGCGCGACTGGAAAGGTGATCGTGGTGGGCGTGGACGCCACACCCGATGCCCTGGAGGCGGTGAAGCAGGGCCTGCTCGCCGGGACGGTCGCGCAGTACCCCGACGTCATGGCTTACCTTGCCATCGAGACGATGGTCAAAAAGCTAAACGGTGAGACGGTGCCCGAAACGATCGATGCACCGGTCAAACTCATCACGAAGGACAACTTGTCGGATGCCGGCAAATACTCTCAGGACGAGTAGAGCAGGGAAGGGTCATGACAAACGGGAGCGGGTAGCGTGCTCCTGGCGATAGCCGCCGGTGACCGGGAACTGAGAACCGGCAGCCGGTGTTCCACCCCTCAACTTGCCGAATCATCTTTTTCGGCCAAGAGATCTTGGACCTGCGTGTCCAGGCGTTCGCTGTCTTCCGTGATGACCCGCACCACCCCGCGCCGGTCCAGGAGCCAAACCTCCGGGATCGCCCGCACCGAGAACCGCTTGGCCACGTCGTTGTCCCAACCTTTCCCGTCGTAGGCTTGCGGCCACGTGATCTCTTTGTCCGACAGAAACCGCGCCAACGCGGCGCGGTCACGGTCCAAAGAGACGCCCACCAAGGCAAGCCCCTGGTCGTGGTAGCGCGCGTGCAGGGCCTTGATGGTAGGAAAATCCCGCAGGCAATCCGGGCACCACGTCGCCCAGAAGTCGACGAGCACGACTCGACCGCGCAGGGAAGCGAGGTCCAGGGAGGCACCGTCCAGGGTCGTGAGCACCAGCGCCAACGGGCGTCCGATCAACGCCAACTTCGCGAGGCGCGCCTGCGCGGCTTCCGCCAGCGCCGGGTCAGGACTGGCGGCGAGCCGGTTGAGTTCGGCCGTGCCCCGGTCCGGATCGACGCTCGACAGCAGGTTTGCGCGGGCAATCTGCAGCGTCACCGCCTTAGGGTCGTCCGGGACTTGCGCAAGGTACGCGCCGACCGCGTCGGCAAGTTCGGTCTGCTCGGTCCGGTTTATAAGGACGTCCGCGTTGTTTAACCTTTGGAAGAGGATCGTGCGCGCGATCTCGCGCCAGAACGGTTCGTCCACGTCCGTCCGGTTGAGCAAGAGCTCGGCCGCCGCCCGGTTTTGGGCCAACGCCCGGCGCCGCGCGTCTTTGTCACCGCCGAAGGTCGTGGTCTCGATCGTCCAAAGCACGGCCCGGAGCGCCCGCGGGTCAGTCGGGTTGGCGTCGGCGAAGGCGGCCGCCGCGTCGTGCAACGCCTCGTCGCGCCCCGCGTGGAACTCCACGGCGTTCGCGCCCGCCGGAGTCGGTTGGTCTGCGGCGTCCTTGAGCTTTTCCAAAGCGCGCCAAGCCTCGTCCGAATTTGCCGCCCACGAAGTCCCCACCCAGATGCCCAACGCGACGCTGCCGAGGGTCCGCCACATCCTCATGGGGTGCTTCTACGCCGGTTTGCCGAAAGCGCAAACGGGCGAAGAGGCGGCGTGCGGCCGCTTCATCACCAAAGCTCCATTTGGCCCGGCAAGACCCGCCGGAAAGCCCGCACGCTCAATCCCGGGTGCGTGCGCGCGAGACCGGCGCGCCGGCAAGCGACGTCGAACATGCGGTGCAGGCTTGCGGCCAGCGGACCGTGGCCGCGCATCCGGTCACCGAAGGCGCGGCTGTTCAACGAGCCATCGCGCATCGCGCGCACGCCGTTAAGCACCTTCTCTCGCCGCCCGGGATAATGACGTTCCAACCAGTCGCTGAACAGGTCAGCCACGCCCAACGGCAGGCGCAGCATCGTCATGCACGCGAAGCCGGCCCCGGCGTTGGCCGCCGCTTCCAAAACCGCCAACATCTCATGGTCGTTCAACCCCGGAATCACCGGGGCGAAATTCACGCCGACGGGCACGCCGGCCGCGGCCAGCGCGCCGACCGCTTCCAACCGGGCCTGAGGCGACGAAGCGCGCGGTTCCAGCCGGCGCGCCAACCCCGGGTCGAGCGTGGTCACCGACAGGGTGACTCCGGCCGCCTGCAGGGATGCCAACTCCGCCAGCAAGGCGACGTCGCGGGTCACCAAACGGCTTTTGGTCACAATGAAGACCGGGTTACGAAAGGCGGCAAACACCTCCAGGCAAGCCCGCGTGAGGCGCAGCGTCGCTTCCACCGGCTGGTAGGGATCCGTGACACCGCTCATCGTCACCGGTTCCGGTCGCCACGCGGCGGCGCGCAACTCTTCCGCCAGCAGCTCAGCGACCCGGTATTTGACGAGGAGTTTCGTCTCGAAATCCAGGCCGGCCGACCATCCAAGATACTCGTGCGTGGGTCGTGCGTAGCAGTAGGCGCAACCGTGCTCGCAACCGCGGTACGGGTTTACGCTGGCGTCAAACCCGACGTCGGGGCTGCCGTTGCGCGCGATGGCCGTCTGCGAATCGTCCGGGTATAACGCGGTGGCCAGCCGCGCCGGACCCTCCTCTGGTTCGCACCCATCGGCAATTTCCTGATGGGTACGCTCGAAGCGGTTGCCAGGGTTGAGCGCCGCGCCGCGCCCGCGAAGGCCGGCGGGGAAGGGATGGCCCGGATCAGCGGGTGGGCGCGGGTTCATTCCCGGGTTTCCACTTGATGCTGCAGCCGATGCTGGCGCGCTGGTCGCCCGGGACCGGCAACCCCGTCAGGACGGCGTCGAGGGCGCGCCGCAGGTCCCGGCCGTCCGGGGTTCGGGCGTTGCCCGGACGACTCGCGTCCAACTGCCCGCGGTAAACGAGCTTGCGCTCGGCGTTGAACAGGAAAAAGTCCGGCGTGCAAGCGGCTTCGTAAGCCTTGGCCACGTCTTGCTCCTCGTCGTAAAGCACGGGAAACCCGAGTTCATGCGCGAACTCGGCCAGGCGTTCCGGCGCGTCTTCCGGATAACGCTCGGCGTCGTTGGCGCTGATGCCGACGAAAGCCACGCCGCGGCCGTGGTAATCCCGCGCGAGCCGCGCGAGTTCCGCTTTGACGTGCACCACGTACGGGCAATGGCGGCAGATAAATGCCACCAAGAGCGCTTTGGCCCCGGCAAACGACTCCAGCGAAAGGGATTCACCCGTGGCGACGTCCGGCAAACGAAACGCCGGCGCGGGCGTGCCGAGGCTTGCCATCGTCGAAGGTGTTGCCGCCATGGGCAAGCATGCCACGCCCGCGGCGCAGGGACAACACCCGGCCGGCCAGTCAAGGCCAAACCCATGAGGCGCGGGGTAGGCCCGCCATGGCGCCTCAAGGCGCCGACTCGGCTTTCGCCGCGCCGGTCGCGGCCGGCGAGCTCGCTCCCTCGCTCGCCAGCCGGACGGGGTGCGGTGCCTCCAACGGACGCGCCACCATGATGCCGGCAAACTTGGCGTAACGGTAGAGATATTGGTGAAGTGGCGCGTCGACGATCACCTGCCGGGCATCCTTCGACGCGTGCATGAAGCGCAGCGTGCCCGCGCTGTCGCGGTACGCCAAACCCACGTGTTCGGTGAACCCGCCCCGGTAGGCGCTGCTGATGCAGATGACATCACCGTCGCGCAGCCGGCCCTCGATGCTTGCCACGCGCGCTTTGGGCACGTGATAGATCGTCCGCGACGAGATACTCTCTTCGATTTGCGCGATCACCGGAAGGAGTTCGCGGTTGTTGCGTAGGTAGCGCGATGACCGCCAACTGGACGTCATCTCGCGCTCGTAGTGCCCGCGCATCGGCACCCCGCCCAGTGACCGGGTCAAATCTTTCACCAAACCTCGGCGTTCGTTGTCCAAGATCCAGTCCTCCAAATGATGCAGGCGGGAAGTGTAGACGCCGGTGCAGCGTCCCTGCCGGTAGCGGTCGAGTTCGATCATGGCCAGGAGGTCGCCCGGCGCATAAGGCGGGTCTTTGACCGTCAGCATGCGGGCGAACCCGAGCGCGATTTCAAAAAAGGTCCAACAATCGACGCCGAGCAAGTCGACCGAGGGCGCTTCGACATGATCGTCGATTTCCAGCGTGTAGTTCCGGTAAGGCACGCCGAGCAGCGCCCGGCCGACGGTCACCGTCCGTTCGCCCAGGGGCAGCGCGCGCCAATTCTCTTGGCTGGCGCGTGTGGTGAGCGCCTGAAATTCCGTTTCACCCCGGAACACCGTTGCGAACGGCAGGGAAGCGGCCGGCGCGAAGGCCGTCAGCCAGCACAGCAAACACGCCGCAAGGGCAAAGTGGGATGGACGCATCAGCGGTCGGGGTGCGGCCAACGTACAAACGATGCCAAAACCCGTCCAGTCCACTCCATCGGCGCCGGACGGAAAGGGTTTAGGGGAGCGCGGGCGTCCCGCCCGTTTCTGCAAAGCCGCTTGGGCTCGGCGGGAGATATCTAGGGCCCCGGTGGGGCGTTACCCCCCAGACGGCAGATGCAAGCAGCCGTCGGGGTGGACGGCCGCCGGCTGGAGGGTGCCGGGCTGCAAACGACGCCGCGGGCGGCCATCGGCGTGATTCGTGGCAAGGTTCAGACCGCCCGGCAGACGTCGATTCCCGGTAGCCGTGCCTTTCAGCCGGCCGGATCTTCGCCCCACCGGGTCACCCGCGGGTTCCGGCCCAAACCGCCAACCCCGCTCCGCGCATGGACGTTGGGTCCGGCCGGGCCTACTCTTCTCCCCATGACGATTCAGGAGAGGGTCGACGAAGACCTCAAAAGCGCGATGCGCGCCAAGGACGCGGACCGTCTGTCGGTGTTGCGCATGACCAAGGCGGCGCTCATGAACGCGGCCATCGAGAAGCACGGCGCCGGCGGCAAACTCGCCGATGCCGACGCGTTGGCCGTCCTCCGGAAACAGGTGAAGCAGCGCCAAGATTCCATCGCGGGCTTTGAAGGGGGTGGTCGCCCCGAGTTGGCCGAAAAAGAGCGGAAAGAAATCGCCTACCTTGCCGAATACCTACCCACCCCGTTGTCCGAACAGGAAATCCAGGAACTCGTGCGCGCGGTCGTCGCCGAAACAGGCGCGACGAGCAAAGCGCAGCTGGGCCAAGTGATGAAGGTCCTCACGGAACGCGCCGCCGGGCGCGCCGACGGCAAAACGCTCAGCACCGCCGTGCAGAAGCAGCTCCCTTGACTTTCCGTCTGTCTTCCCCACGCGGGTGCCGGCCGTCACTCCTTTGCCCATGGCTCTGGTGAGCGCCGTCATCGTCGCCGCCGGCCGCAGCCAGCGCATGGGCTTCGACAAGGTGATGGCGCCTCTGGCCGGCCGGCCGGTCTTGCTGCATACCTTAGACCGTTTCGAGGCCTGCGCCGCGGTGTCTGAGGCCGTGCTGGTCGTGCACCCCGAGCGGCGCCGCGAGATCCTCGCTGCCGTCGCCGCGGCGGGACTTCGCAAGGTGCGCGCCGTGGTGGATGGCGGGGCCGAGCGCCACCTCTCGGTTTGGGCCGGCCTGCAGGCGATCGACGCCCGGGCGGAACTGGTGGCCGTGCACGACGCCGCCCGTCCCCTGGTGCAACCGTCCGCCATCACCGCCGCCGTGCTGGAGGCCGCACGCGTTGGGGCGGTGGCTTTGGCTGCGCCCGTGGTCGAGACGCTCAAGCGGGCCGACGACGCCAACCGGATCACGGAAAGCGTCGACCGACGCGGCGTCTGGGCGATGCAAACCCCCCAGGTTTTTCGGAGGGAATGGCTCTTCGCCGCTTACGAACGGGTCCTCGCCCGCGGCGAGGCCGTCACGGACGAGGTCTCCGCCGTGCAGGCGGCCGGTCATCCCGTGACGCTGCTGGGGAACCCGGGGCTAAACCCCAAGATCACCTTTCCGCAGGATTTGGTGCTCGCAGAGCACTTGCTCGGGCACCCGTCGGGTGCGATGCAAACCCCTCCGGGGACGCCGGGCGTCCCCTGAAACATCCTTCATGTCCTACGACACCACGGTTTTGGAGAACGGGGTGCGGGTGGTTACGCACGCCATGCCGCACATGTTGAGCGTCACCGTCGGCATCTGGGTCGGCGTAGGTGGGCGGCACGAACCGGCCGAATACTGTGGGATCTCTCACTTCTTAGAACACCTGCTTTTCAAGGGCACCCGGCGCCGGACCTCGCGCCAGATCACGGAACGGGTCGAAGGGTTGGGCGGGTTCATCAACGCGTTTACCACGGAGGATCACACCTGTTTTTATGCGAAGGCAGGGCACGCGCACCTGCCCGTGCTGGCGGATGTGCTCTGCGACATGTACGCCCATTCCGCTTTGGCGGAAGCCGAGGTGGAGCGGGAACGCGACGTGATCCGGGAAGAAATCCTGATGTACAAGGACCAACCGGCGCAACTCTCGCAGGAACTGCTGTCCGAGGCCATGTGGCCAGACCATCCTTTGGGACGACCGATCACGGGCACGTTGGAGTCGGTTGCTAGGGTGAGTCGTGGGGAGTTGGTGGACTACACGCGCCGGACCTACAACGGCTGCACGACCGTGGTCACCGTCGCCGGTAACTGCACCCATGCCGGGGTTTTGCAAGAATTCGCGCACCGGATGCAGGAACTGCCGACCGGCACCGTGCCCGATTCCCAAATCTGGCGGGACGGTTGCCGGGCTCGCCGCGTTTTGGTGAGCCGTCAGGATACCGAACAGACGCACCTCTCGCTCGGCTACCACGCCATCAGCCGTACCGACGACCGTCGGTACGCCCTCAAAATCCTGAGCGTCATCCTGGGCGAGAACATGAGCTCGCGCCTTTTCCAACAGCTCCGCGAGCGGTACGCGTTTTGTTACTCCATCCAGAGCGGGACTTTGGTCCTGGAAGATTCCGGTCTGGTCAACATCTCCGTCGGACTCGAGCCGGGAAAACTGCGCAAAGCCCTGGGCGCAATCGCGCGTGAGTTGGGCAAATTGCGGGAGCGCGCGCCGTCCAAGCGCGAATTGCGCCAAGCGCAGGAGTACACCGTCGGCCAAAACGAACTGAGCCTGGAGAGCACCACCAACCAGATCATGTGGATGGGAGAATCGGTTTTGGCCTACGACGAGGTCATCGATCCCGGACGCATCCAAGAAAAGCTGCAGGCGGTCACTCCAGAAGCGGTGCAGGCCATGGCCAGACTCTGTTTCGCCCCGGAACGGATGGGCATGGCGCTGGTCGGCCCCGTGGAACGAGACAAGGTCGAGCGCTGGGCGAGCAACGTGGGGCTCTGAAGGCGGCAGGCGGAAGCCGGAAGGTAAGGCAAGGCGAGTTTTACCTTACCCGCCGCCGGGCCCCAACGGGGGTGGCAGCCGCTGAGCGGAGATGCCGGGGCCGGCACGAAGGTGGGGCCGCGAGCCTGCGGGGTGGTTCCCGCCCGGCACCCTTCGCCCCACGGGCGTTCCCAGCCGCTGCGGCTGCCGTCAGCGGTCCGGGTTTTCGCCCCAACCGGCGTCACCCGCGTCGGCAACCGAACCCCGACGCACGCCGCACCGCTGGGAGCGCCCGCGACGACGCCTCAATGAATCACGGTGCCCAGCGCGAGGACGGCCAGCAAGCCAAGCACCGAAAGGAACGTCTCCATGGCGGTCCAAGATTTCACGGTGTCGCCCAAGGAAAGCCCGAAATATTCTTTCACCAGCCAAAACCCGGCGTCGTTCACGTGGGAAAGGATGATGGAACCCGCGCCCGTGGCGAGCACCATCAATTCGCGACTGACGGTGCCGCCCGACGACTCCAACAACGGGACCACGATCCCCGCCCCGGTGATGGTGGCGACCGTCGCGGAACCTGTCGCGATGCGCACCAGGGCCGCCGCACCCCACGCCAACAACAACGGCGAGAGGTGCGCCTGCGTCGCGGCGTGCGCGATGAGGTCGCCGATCTTGGTGGCGATCAACATCTGCTTAAAGCCGCCTCCGGCACCCACGATGAGCACCACCGCGGCGATCGGCTCCAAGCTCTTGCCCACCGTCCCTTGCAAATCGCCCAAGGTTCGACCCAACCGCAGGCCCAGGGCGTAGAGCGCGTAAAGCAAGGCGATCAGGAGCGCCGTGATCGGATCGCCCACGAAGTCGATGACCTGCCGGACCGGACCTTCCGTCAGGAAACCATCCGCCAACGAACGGCCCATCATGAGGGCCGGTGGCAAGAGGATGGCGGTCAGCACCACCCCGAAACTCGGCGCACGCACGGCCTCTGACCGCGCCCGCGCCCGCGCCGGCGTCTCTTCTGCGGGAGACGGTCGTTCGTCGGCTGCCGCGCGGAGAAAACGCGCCGCGACCATGGCGTAACCGGGACCCGCCAACAGGCCGGTCGGGATCCCGACGAGGATGCCCAGGAAGATCGTCCGGCCCAAATCAGCATGAAAGGTGGCCGCCGCCAACG
>CAXUNV010000058.1:0-10008 GCA_964252355.1 uncultured Chthoniobacterales bacterium
TGCAGCGCGCGCGCAAACTTCTCGACGACGGGCGTCTTGCCCGTGCCGCCCACGGTGAGGTTCCCGATGCTGATGACCAGGCAACCGAGTTGCCGCTCTTTGCAGATCCGCTTGCGGTACAAGTACAACCGCCCCTGCACCAGGGTCGCGTAGACGAACGACAGAAGGTGCAAGGCCCGACGCAGCAAGGCGGCACGAAAGCCGTGGCGGCGGTCGAGGATGACGTCAATCGCGTACTGCTCAAGCTCGTCGAGCCAACGTCTCATGGGTCCTCGAGCTGGGCGCCCCGGTTGTCGACCCCCACGGTGAAGACGGCCGCATCCCGGCCGGGTACCGCCGCGGCCATCGCTCGGGCGACCGCGGCGCCATCGCCCAGCGAGAGGCAGGCGATCGTCGAGCCTGAGCCGCTCAGAAATCCGCCGAGCGCACCCGCCTCGGTGCCGGCAGCGATCACGGCATCCAGAAACGGCACCAACGGACGCCGATACGGCTGGTGCAACCGGTCGGAGAACGCGCCCCGCAAGCTGGCGTAATCCCGGGAGACAAAGGCCGCCACCACTTGGGCCAAGGCGGCAAGGTTGGCCACGGCGTCCGCGCGCGGGTACGTCGCCGGCAAAGCCTCGCGGGCCCGGTCGGTCCGCACCTCGAAAGGCGGCACGCACAGGACGACCTGCACCAGGGAATCCACGTCATGGCGACGAAGGGAGTCCCCGGGTCCGCCCGTGATCGTGAACCCGCCGAAGCAGGCCGCGGCGGCGTTGTCGGGGTGTCCTTCAAGCCGCGCGGTCAAAGCGAAAAGTTGCTGCCGGTCCAACGGTTCGCCGCTCAGCCGGTTTAAGGACAACAACGTGCCGAGCCGCACGGACGCGCTGCTGCCTAACCCGCGCGCCGGGGGTACGTCGCCTTGGACCGCCACGGTGTACGGGAAGGGAGGCACCCCCGCAGCCTGGAAGAAGAGGTCGCCCGCTGCCGCCAGCAAAGGTGCCGGCGCTGCCGCCTGCGCCCGGCGGACCGTGACTTGGTTGCTCAGACCCAGGGCGAGCCCCAGGCAATCAAACCCCGGACCAAGGTTTGAGGTGGTGGCGGGCACCCGGGCGCAGGCGGAATCCATCACGGCGTGCGCCGACATTGGGGCACGCCCCCGCGGGCGTCAACGCGGGGGTGCCGGCGCAGCGCGCTTTTGCCTTGCCCCAAGCGCCAACTACTCCCTTCCTATCGGGCATGAGCCTGGACCCGACAGACCCCGCGCCCGCACGTGCCGACGGTCGTGCGCCGGACCAGGCCCGGCCGCTCGCCTTGACGCCCGGCATCGCACCGCACGCCAGCGGTTCGCTCCTTATCGCCACCGGCCGTACCCAGATAATATGCGCCGCCACCTTCGAGGATGGCGTGCCGCGCTGGATGAAGGACGGGCGCGTGCCGGGCGGTTGGCTGACGGCGGAGTACGCGATGCTGCCATACTCGACCCTCGAGCGCCGGCCGCGCGACGTTGCCAGAGGCAAGCCGGACGGCCGCAGCGTGGAGATCCAGCGCTTGATCGGGCGGGCGCTGCGGGCCGTGGTCGACCTCCAAGCGCTCGGGGAGCGCACCCTCTGGGTGGATTGCGACGTGCTCCAAGCGGACGGCGGGACCCGGACCGCCGCCATCACCGGCGCGTGTTTGGCCGTGGCTTTGGCCTGCGCGCGGCTCGACGCGACCCAACCCCTCCGCGCTTGGCCGTTGCGCGCGTTGGTCGCGGCCACCAGCGTCGGCATCACCTCCGGGGGTGCGGCGTGGGTCGACTTAGACTACGAAGAGGATCGCGCCGCCGCCGTCGACTTGAACTTGGTGATGACCAGCCGAGGCGAATTCGTCGAGGTGCAAGGCGCTGGCGAGGAGAGCACCTTTACCGGCGCGCAACTCGCCGAGATGTTGGCGGTGGGCGGGCGCACCGTGGCCGGCCTCATCGCACGCCAACGCACCTTCCTTGAAGAACACGCCCCGGCCGCCGCTGCGCGGACGGAGGGCTAAGCGCCTCAGATGGATGGTATCAAGCATACCGATTGCATCAATGAGACGGCGTGCGCCGCTCGCCACCAAGGACGGCCATATTGATGCAATCAGTGCAACTGATATCACTGATACAGTTTTCCCCCTACGCTAGGCCGCGTGCCAACCTCTGGCGGATACCGTCGACGTCGAGGTCCTTGCCGATGAACACCAGTTGGCTCACCCGTTCTTCGGCTTTTTCCCAAAGTCGATCCCAGTAGATCGTGAACCGATTGTTTACGCCGTGGAACACGGCCCGGCGCGGCGTCCCTTCCACCCAGAGAATGCCCTTCGACCGGTAAACACGACTTTTCTCGGAAATCTCGTTCAGGACCTCTTCCAACTTGGCCAAGTCGAACGGGCCGTCGAACCGGTACGACGTCGAAACGATGTCGGCGTGGGTGTTCTGCCGGTACTCGTTCAACAGTTCGGGCGCTACGGTCAGCTTCTGGTCAAGGTCGAACGCATGCAGGTCGAGCATCTCCTTCAAGTTGACTCTGGATTGCTCGGTGCGGAAGACGCGGGCTTGGGGGTTCAGCTCCGCCAAAGTTTTCTCGACCTGCCGCAGTTCTTCCGAGGAGACTAAATCCACCTTGTTCAGCAAGATGAAGTCCGCCAGGGCGATCTGCTCTTTCGCGACCTCGGTCTCCCGCAACTGGGAGAGCACGTTTTCGGCATCGACCAACGTGATGATGGAATCCAGGCGCGCGTGCTGCTGCAGTTGCGGGATGTTCAAGAAAGTCTGCGCCACCGGGCCCGGGTCGGCCACCCCGGTGGTTTCGATGAGGATGTAGTCGAGGTTTTCCCGCTTCAGCAGCTTCTGGACGCCTTTGACCAAATCCTTCCGCACCGTGCAGCAGATGCAGCCGTTGCTCATCTCGACGACGTCTTCGGCCTGCGTCTCCACGAGTTGGCCATCAATGCCGATTTCGCCGACTTCGTTGATGAGGACGCCGAAGCGGTAGTCCGATTGTTCTTTAAGGATGTGGTTGAGCAGGGTGGTTTTGCCCGCTCCCAGAAACCCCGTCAGCACGCTTACCGGGATGATCTTGCGCTGGGTCATAACGAAAAAAGGCGATCCAGGAACCCCGGACCGCCTCGAAACATAATCAGAAAACCGCTTAGACCAAGCCGGCCTCTTTCAACACGCGGAAAGCGCCGTTCTTGGCCACGGTCTTCAGGGCGCGGGCGCTCAACTTCACCGTCACAAACCGGTTGAGTTCTGGCACCCAAAGGCGGCGTGTACGCAAGTTGGGACGGAAGAAGCGCGGCGTGTTGGCCGTGACGTGCTGGCCGACGCCGCCCTTCTTCTTGGCAAGGCCGCGCCGGTGGATGACGTGGCCTTTGGTCGGCTTGGCTCCGGTGATGCTGCAAACTCTGGACATGACGGCTCCTCGGGAAGAGCCGGGAAGATGCGGTCGGGTTAGGGGAATCGTCAAGGGGGAATTTTTGGCTCGGTCGATCGCCGCCCTTCCTTGGGTGACGCGGTAACCTACTGCGCGCGTCCGCCGCTTTCGCCGAACTTAGGTTGCACAGGACGCACCAAAATTTCACACGGTTTTGTTTCTCTAAAAAACGTTGCTTTCGGAGTGTGCCTTCCCCATCTTCCCGGCGCCGCCTCCCTCCACGGCAACCTCAAAGCCCGTCGTTTGGCGGGCCCCATCTAACGCCTTCATCATAAACACATGAGCAAACTTCGTTTGATGCGCTTCGGCGCGACCTTGGCCGGGACTTGGCTGCTCGCCTCGCAGGGTCACGCTGGAACGATTCCGAGCAACTTGGGACATGGCCTTCGTGAACTCGTCCAGCAAAGCCAGACCGCGACCGCGGCCACGGCCGCGCCGCGAAGCTTGGTGCTGCGCCCCGGGTGGGATCCTCTACAAAAACACCCGATGATTTGGGATGGGAATGGCCGCGTGCTGGTCAGCGTCCACTTCAACGGGCTCAACCCGGCGGCGCAAATGATCGCTGCGCTCCGGGCCGATCCGGAAGTGAAAGTCACCGCGGAGGCGCCCGACTACTCGGACGGCGTCGCGGAAGCTTACGTCACGCCGGCCACGGCCCTGCGCTTGGCCAAGACCCCGGGTGTCGGTGCCGTGCTGGCCGTGCAACGGCCGGTGCGCAACGTCGGCGTGGTCACCAGCCAAGGGTTCTACGAGCACAACGTCGACAAGATTGCTGGCCGTTACAACGGTGCCGGCATCCGGGTCGGGGTGATCTCAGACAGTTACGACACTGCCAAGCTGAACACGGATAACCCGCCGCTGACCACGGCCGCCGCCGACGTGGCCAGCGGGGACCTGCCGGGCCCCGGCAACCCCTTTGGCAACACCACGCCCGTGGCGGTCCTCCAAGATTTCCCGAACGGCACCGACGAAGGCCGGGGCATGTTGCAGATCGTGCACGATCTCGCACCCAAAGCCGCCTTGGCCTTCGCCACGGCGGACTACGGCGAGGTCGGCTTCGCCAACAACATCCGGCGATTGCGGAACGAGTTCCACGCAGACGTCATCGTCGACGACATCTTCTACTTCGATGAGCCATTCTTTCAAGATGGCATCGTCGCCCAAGCCGTTGACGACGTGGCCGCCAATGGCGCGGCTTACTTCTCGTCCGCGGGCAACCAATCGCCGACGGAAGCCTACGCCGCTCCCCTCCGGCGGGTGCCTTTCAACCCGGCCAACCCGGGCGCGGCGCTGAAGAACACGAACCTGAAACTGGCCGAGGTGGACCCGGCCCTCTATGCCGGCGGCTTTCACAACTTCAATCCAGACGGGCAAGACATCGCGCAAACGGTCCACGTCGGGCAGGGAGATTCCGTCGCGTTGCAATGGAACGACGGTTATCAAACCAAGACGCCGAAAGTCCTCCGCTCGCTCTTCTCCGGCACCGGCGCGCTGACGAGCCCGACCTCGGCCCCGACGTTCACCTTCAACAACCCGACGGCGAACGACCAAGTCCGCATCGATGTCTACGGCACCGGCGCCACCCCCAACCTCGACGTCAAGGTCGCGGTGATCGCGCCGGACGGCACTGTCTTGGTCAACCAAGATACGGGGACCGGTGAAACCGCCTTCGCGTTCTTGCCAACGGCCGGTGCTTACACCATTCAAGTCACTGGCTTTGAGGGCGCCACCGGCGCGTTCACGGTCAAGGTGGGTTTGACGGACGGCAAGGAACTCGTCACCACCGACTTGAACCTGCTTATCTTTGATGACGCCGGCAACTTCTTGGGCGCGTTTGCCGACAACAATCTCGTCACCAACCAGCCGCAAGAATCCGGCACCTTGCCGATCCCGACCGGACGGTACCAGTTCGTGATTGCCTACGGCAACGTTCCCACGGGCCGGCGGATTGCCGACCAAGTTCGCTGGGAATTCCTGAACCCGGGCGATTCCTACGTGGTCGAATACCTCTCGACGACCGCGCCTTCCATCGGCGGTCACACGTGCGCCAAAGGGGCCAACTCCGTCGGCGCCTACAGCCCGTTCCGGCCGTACATCCCGGAGGATTTCACGGCACGAGGCCCGGTGACGATCTACTTCGACAAAGACGGCAACCGGCTCTCCCAGCCGGAGGTGCGCCGGAAACCCGACGTTTCGGCGACCGATGGCGGAAACACGACGTTCTTCGTCGCCGACACCACGCGGGACGTGGATACGTTCCCGAACTTCTTTGGAACCAGTGCGGCCGCCCCGCACGCCGCAGCCATCGGCGCGCTGGTGCTGGAGGCCCACGGCGGGCCGGGCTCGCTCAAACCCGCGCAGCTGGCATCCATCCTGAAGGCGAGCGGCTTGCCGCACGACCTTGACCCCTACCAGAGCACCGCCCTGGCCTTCGCCAGGGGAGGCATCGTCCTCGTCACGGCGCGCGGCACGGACGAAGTCTCGTCCCAGATCGATCCTAACCAATTCACCGTGCGTTACGTCGGTTTGAGTTCGTTGACCTCGCTGTCGTTCGACTTAAAAGGGGCAAACCCCACCGGCGGCAACGTCTACCAAGCTTACCCCGGCGAAGTCTTTGACACCCGGCCGTTGGTCGAGGAGTTCGATACGGTCACGTTGAACGGCGGTTTCCCGTTCACGCTCGGGGCGTCTCAGGGCCTCACCGCCGGCGACGTCAAGGCGGCGTATGCGGAACCTGCCCCGGCGCCGTCGGTCGCCGGGCAATATTACCGGCTGAACCTCTCGTTCCGCCCAGGCGCTTTTTCGCTGGGCAGCACCCTCCGGTTCGGCATCGACCGCGACGAACAACACTCGGCGTTTAGTCCATTGCCGACGGGCACGGGCGGAGGCGACAGTCGTCGCGGCGGTTCGGCCGACCTGTTGGGCGAAGGCGTTCTGATCCCGAGCGGCGCGGTGGTTGGCCGCGGCGCGCGTGTGGAAGGGACGTTCGCCGACGGCTCGCGGTTCTCCACTGAATTCCACAACCTGATCGGGCGCGGTTACAGTCCGCTCGACGGCTACGGCTTCATCGACGCCGCCGCCGCGGTGAGAATCCCGCTCGCGCCGTTGCCTTAAGCGCGGCGAGGCTTCACACGAAAAAATCATGACGAAGGGGCGGCTTCGGCCGCCCCTCTTGTTTCGACGGCAATCCTTCCTTGGAGCAGGCGCAAACCACGCGCGGAATCTCGGCTGCTCAACCTTGAACAGAAGGTCACAAAGGGCACAAAGAGGAAAGGCAGGGAAGGGTAGGCGTCCCGCGGTCTGCGAGCGGCCTTGGCCGAGTGGTCTTTCTAGGCTCCCATTGCGATTTGCCATCTGCGATGGGCGGTGCGCGCAGCGCCGGGTAAGGGCAAGGCGATCCCGCAGGCGGAACCGCCAAGGCCCGAACCATGACGGACGGCGCGCTTCAGCGCACGTTGACCGAAGTCTCCTTAAGGGTCTGACCCGAGATCCCCGGCCGAAGTTCTGTCCGTAGCCTCAGACGCATGCGGACCGACGCCAAGCGCCCCTCCTTCGCTGCCGCCCCGATCGCACCGCGAAGCGCGGGACGGCGTCTCCTCCGCCCAGAACCCCATCCCATGAACACCGAAACGTTGCTCCACAAAGCGGAAAGCCTCCCTGTCGGCTCCGACCCCGGCACCCGACCGATCTCGCCGCGAAACCATGGCCTTATCGACTACGCCCAGTCCGCGATGCTGATCACGGCGCCCAAACTTTTCGGCCTCACGGGCACCACGGCCACGCTGACGCGGGCCTTTGGGGTCATCCAACTCGCGACCAACACCCTCACCGACCACCCCGTGGCGGTGCGGCGCCTGATCCCGTTCCACGTCCACGGCCTGCTGGAGAAGTGGAACGGCCCAGCTTTTGCCGCGCTCGCCTTGCTTACCGGCGGCGCGCGCCGGCCGCAAAACCTCTATTTCGTCGTCGGCCAGACGCTGCTGGCCGCGCTCATCTTCAACCTTACGGATTGGAACGGCGATCCCGACGAGTAGGTACCGATCGCCTTTACCCGCATGCCTTCTTGCCCGAAAACCAGATTTTTATCATCGGTGGCGAAACGAGCCGCTGCCCTGACCCGCGCCATCTCTGACCTTAGCCTGGCCAGCACCGTCGGTGCGTTGGCGCTAAGCTTGGCAGTCGCCGGTTGCGCAAGCTCGCGGCCCGAGGCGCACCTCGCCATCGATCCCGTCATGCCGAGTGGCCGTGCCTTCGTCGGTAAGACCTACGTCATCACCGGTGCTTCCAGCGGCTTCGGTCGCGGCGTGGCGCTGGCCGTCGGCTTCCAAGGTGCCAATGTCGTCTTGGCGGCTCGGCGTGCGGAACTATTGAACGAAGTGGCCGCGCGGGTACGCGCCGCGGGCGGGGCGCCGCTCGTGGTGCCGACCGACGTCGCCGAGCCGGAGGATGTCGCGCGGCTTGCCCGGGCTGCCGTCGCACGCTTCGGCCGCATCGATGTCTGGATCAACGACGCGGGCGTTGGCGTGATTGGGCGCTTTTGGGAAGCCCCCGTGGAGGACTATTCCCGCCTGATCGACGTCAATCTGAAGGGCGTGGTATACGGTAGCTATGCGGCGATCCGGCAGTTCCGCGTCCAGGGTGCGGGCACGCTCGTCAACATCGGTTCGGTCGAAAGCGAGGTGCCACTGGCCTACCAAGCGACCTACGCCGCGACAAAGGCAGGGGTGCTGTCGCTCGGCCGGGCACTGACTCAGGAGTTGCGGCTCGCCGGGCTCGGCCGCACGATCAAGGTGGCCACCATCATGCCGTGGGCAAGCGACACGCCGTTTGGGCCCCACGCCGCCAACTACACCGGGCGCACGTCGCGCCTGCCGGCCATGGACGACCCGCAGAAGGTGGTCGAAGCCATCGTCCGCACTTCGGTCCATCCCCGGGTGGCCGTCCCCGTTGGCTGGAAAGCGCAGGCGGCCGTCATCTCCCACCGGGTTGCTCCCGGCTTAACGGAAGCCTCTTCGGCCAATGTTGAACATCAGCAGCAGATGGAGAGGGGCCAGCCGGCACCGGCCAGTCCCGGGGCACTCTACCAGCCGATGCCGTCCGGCCAAACCGTCCGGGGCGGCGTGCGGGAGCGCATGAGGCAAGACGACGAAGAGAGGCGCGAGGCTGCCGGTGGCCGCTGAGTTTCGCTCTGCGAGCAAGGAGCGCGCTAACGACGTCACGCCAGCGTCGCGCTGGCACCGAAGATGCCGTCATGATCACGGGGCAGGTAAGGCAAGTTAAGGTATGAGAAACCGACGCCCTGAGGTGCCGCTTTAACATCTCTCTTTCATTGTAACCTCCCAGCGCTTTTCTCCGTCTTATGCTACTCTACCGTAACTATCCATTTATGAAGAAAGCACTGTTTTCGGCACTGCTGGCGTGTGTGCTGGTCTTCGCAGCCGCCGCGCCGGCGCACGCAGGGGTGAACTTCTCGTTCGGCTTTGGCGTGCCCTTTTTCTACCCCTACTACGGCTACCCGTACTACGGTCCGTATTATTATTCGTACTACCGACCTTATCCGTACGGTTTTTATCGTCGGCCGTACTACCGTGGCTACTACTATCGGCCGTATCATCGGTACTACCGCGGGTATCGCCACGGGTACTACTACCACTGAGCCGAGCGTCACGATCGCCAAGGCTCAAGCGAGCAGGGCGGCTGGAAGACCAGCCGCCCTGTTTCGTTCCCGACAAACGTTTGGTGCGGTCGGGGGCGCTTAGCCGAAACGCGACACGATCAGCAGCACCACGATCGCCCCTACGATGGACATGAGGAACCCGGCCGCGTGAAACGGTTCACCCTCGCGGGGACGCGAGAATAGTCTCGCGATCAAACCGCCGACGATGGAACCGACGATGCCGAGGATGGTTGTAGCGATGAAGCCAAGGTGAGTGTGCAGGAGCGCGCTGGCGATGGCGCCGGCGAGAAAACCGATGAGGATGGACCAGACGATGTGCAGCATGATTGAACAAATGTTGGAGGGTTAAATAGAAGACTCCGTCTGCGCGTAGTTCGCTCCTGGCCAGTCATGAGGTTTCGGGTGAGGCTAACGTTGCCTCCCGATAATGACCTCAGGGTTACCCGGAAGAAGCTAAGCGTTGATTTCGAGCAGCCGAAAGAGGGCCGCTTTGTCGCGCTTCAGCAATGGCATGGCGACGTTGTAAACGTCGGCACCTTTCGAGGTTTTGCCGTGGGCCTGTCCATTGTGAGCATGACCATGTAAGGCGATATCTACCCCATAACGGTCGAGCGCTTCTTCCAAACGCGTCGTGCCCAGGAAAGGGAACACCTCCGGGTTTTCGCCCACCACCGTGTCACGGATCGGCGCGTAGTGCAGCAATGCAACCTTCTTCGTGGTGTTCAGACGGGACAAGGCCCGCTCCAAACGCAACCCTTGTTCCACGGCTTCATGCACGAAGGCCTTGATCGCCTTGGGGGGGCGGGGGGGGGGGGGGGGGGGGGGGGGGGCGGGGGGGGGGGCGGGGGGGGGGGGGGGGGGGGGGGGGGGGGCGGGGGGGGGGGGCGGGGGGGGGGG
>CAXUNV010000058.1:10018-14460 GCA_964252355.1 uncultured Chthoniobacterales bacterium
CGTCGATTTCCAGACCGTCGCCGTCGAGCACTTTCACCCCCCCTGCGGTCAAGGTCGCGACCACGGCCCCCGCTGCATCCGACTCAAAATCATGGTTGCCCAGCACTGCCAGACAAGGTTTCTGGAGGACCGGCTTAAGATCCGCAAGCAGCACTTCGGCCTCCTCCGGCAACCCGTAATCGGTCAAGTCCCCGCAAAGCACGCAAACGTCGGAGGAGCGCGCGACCTCTTGGAATAGGTCGGCGGCAACGCCATGGGAGCTTTTGGTGTAGTGCAAGTCTGCGAGGGCGGCAACGCGCAAGGGTTTTCGTGGGGGCTGGACGTCGGTCATCGACCCGTGTTCGTGCCCACCTTCAAACCTGTGCCTATATTGTGCCCATATGGCCGGGAGCTACTACCCGCACTTCGACCGACTGCAGCTCCCACCGGGGCGCGCAGAATTCTACCGCGACGTGGTGGGGACTTTAGGGGAGGCAAACCTGCCTTTTATGTTGAGCGGCGCGTACGCGTTTGGCTTTTACACCGACGTTTGGCGACAGACCAAGGATCTTGACTTGTTCATCACCCCAGAGACGGTCGAGCGCGCGCTGGCACGCTTGCGCGAGCGCGGGTTTGAGACTGAACTCACGTTTCCCCACTGGTTGGCCAAGGTACGCTCGGGGGACGGTCTCACCGACCTGGTTTTCGCCAACTCGAACGGCGTCTGCTCCGTCGACGAAACTTGGTTTGAGAACGCCCCGACGACGGAGATTTTCGGCCACCCCGCGCGGGTGGTGCGGGCGGAGGACCTCATCTACAGCAAGGCGTTCGTCATGGAACGGGAACGCTTCGACGGCATCGACGTGCTGCACCTTTTGCACCGGCAACTGGAGTCGTTGGATTGGGACCGGATCCTGGCGCGTTTCACCCAAGACCAAGCGCTGCTGACGGCGTTGCTGGCCCTGTTTCAATTTGTGTACCCCTTCCGGGCACGGGATATCCCGACGGAGGTGCGGGCGTCGCTGGCCCGCCGCTTCGCGGAACCGCCGCTAGGGGAACCGGGCGTCTGCAACGGCACCCTGCTCTCCAAACGCCAATTTTTGGTCGACGTTGAAGGCTGGGGGCTAACCGACGCGCGGTCGTCCGACGACCGGTGCCACATCTCTGAGAGTGACCTCCGCCTCTGGTCCGAGCATGAGGATGCGAAGCCACCAGCGGTGTCGCCGCAGGTTACGTAAGCCGGTATTGGCACCCGAGATCGGTGCCTTCGCGTAAGCGTCCCCAACCGATTAAACGTCGGCTGCGCCGCGACGTGCTCAGGGCTGACCGACGTAGAAACGGTAGGTTGCGGTGTAGGCCACCCGGATTTCTTGACCTTGGGTGGACGCATCGGCGCCTGTGGTAGGCGCTTGGCCGCCAACCGTGTTCAGACGCTGGATGCTCCGCACTTGGCCCATAATTCCCGGACCATTGGTTTCCGTGGCTTCCAGCAACAGCCACGGGATCCCTCGGCCGTCGGGCGCCTCGGCTTTGGCCTTGACCCGGCCGACGACTTTGCCGCCCTCGGCCAGTTCCCAGGTCGGACCGACGTAGTGCCGGCCGACCTGCCGATCGTCGGCATCAAACAAATTTGCTTCCGGTGCCTTGAACGCCCATTCGAATCTCCCGGCCCCGTTTGGCGCGGGCCGGCATTCGTAGATTTGAACGCCCCTGGCCGTGAGCGTCAACCCGAGCGTCCGGCCGGCGGGAACCTGGAGGTTATCCGGGACGGCACCGGCGGGCGCGGGGTCGGCGGCTACGCCCAGCCATGGAAGCAGGCAGCCAGTCAAGAGAAGAAGGTGGTAATGGAAGGTTCTCACACGTTCAGGGACCCACCCACGTTGTCAGGGGAGGGGACCACACGCAACTGCGGACCTCTGTGCGCGTGCGACGCGGTCCGCAAAGCGTAGGCGTCCCCCCGCCGGCAACGTCTCGGGCAGCGGTGCGCGCGGTCCGCTTGGCTCTCAGATCCTGCCCGACGCGTCCGGCGCATGCCAGCTTCCGGCAGAACGGCGAAACCGGGCGCGAGGCGCGCGCGTCACCAAAGGCATGATCGGGCAACCCAGCTTCGTGGGGGCGTCGGACACGGCCAGTGCCGCCCATGCCTTACTTTTCCAAACGGCGCATGCGGCCGGCCCTCTCTGGTCCGAGCGGCCGATCCAAGGCTCGTATCTTTGCGGGTTGGCGCTCGACGTGGCGGCGTGTCTGTTCTTGCTTTGGGCGTTCGGCCGAACTTACCCCTGGACCGTCCGCTTGGCTTGGGCCGGCTCGCTTTTTGTTTGCCTGCAGATCTTCGGCGGTTGGCAGCGTGAACCGAAGGAGCTGGCGTTTTCCGTGTCGGTCATCCTCTGCAACCTCGCCTTGGGCGCGCACGCCCGCTCGGCGGCGGCCTCGGCCGGGCGGCACCGGGCCTTGGCGCAAAGCGCGGTGTGGGTCGAATACTGGTGTCGTCAAGTCACGGCTTGGCTCCGCCAAACCGCCTTCGGCACCGTGGCGGTGCTGGCGGCCGTGGCGTTGTTGGCCGTGGAAACGCTTTTCATCATGCGGGGTTGAGGCCAACGTCCGCGCCACGCCGGCACCGGCCTGGATCGGAGGTGCAGAAAGCCAACGGTCCGGGGCTCGGTGGAGACGCGGGCGGGTCCGGCTTGCCGTCCGGCCGTGGGCAGGTCCCGTTCCTCACGTTCCGGCCCTTGCATTCGTGTGCGCCCGCCCGATGATCGCTCGGACGCCATGCGGAACGTCGACTGGAGTCTTCTTTACCTCATCAGCGAGTGGACCATCCGGATAACGATGCTCATCTACGTGCCGCAACGTCGGAGCGCGGCGGCCGCGCGCACTTGGCTGCTCTTCATCTTCCTGTTGCCGTGGCCGGGCTTGGCGTTCTACGCCTTGGTGGGCCGCATCCGGTTGCCGGCGCGCCGTCTGCAGATGCAGCAGGCCACGGCCCGTCGGATTCGGCTGGCGCAATCCCAAATCGGTGAACGGGTCACCGTGATGCCCGCGTTGCCGCCCGCGCTGCACACGATCCCTGACCAAGCGCGTCGCTTGGGTGACTTCGAGCCCTTTGCCGGCAACCAACTGGAGTTGCTCACCGCTTACGAAGGTACCATCGACCGGTTGGTGGCCGACATCGACGAGGCGCGCGAAACGGTGCACCTGCTCACCTACATCTTCCGACCGGACGCCACCGGACGGCGCGTGTCCCAGGCGCTGATCCGGGCCGCTCACCGCGGCGTGGTCTGCCGAGTCCTGCTGGACGCCGTCGGTTCGCGCCGGGCCCTCTCCCGCCTAGCCCCTGCCCTGCGCGCGGCTGGGGTCGAGGTCCGGCGGGCTTTGCCGGTCAGCCTGTTCCGTCGAAATGCCGCGAGGTTCGACCTGCGCAACCACCGTAAGATCGTGGTCATCGACGGCGCGATCGGTTACTGCGGTTCGCAGAACATCGCCGACCCCTGCTTCGTCCCCGGCTACCCAAACGAGGAGTTGGTTGTGCGGGTGACGGGTCCAGTCACCAGCCAGTTGCAGGCCGTGTTCCTGGCCGACCATTACCTGGAAACGGGGCAGGTCCTAGACCGCGGGCCGTTGTTTCCCGCGCTGAAGATGACGGGGCGTTCGCCCGCGCAACTGGTCCCAAGCGGTCCGGGGTACGGCCAGGAGAACGGTCGCGACCTGATCATCTCCCTCTTCTACGCCGCCCGCGAACGGATCTTCATCACCACGCCCTACTTCGTGCCCGACGAGCCGTTTCTCCAGGCCATCCTTGCCGCCAAACAACGGCGTGGCGTCGACGTGCACCTCGTGTTGTCGCGCCACGCCAACCAACTCATCTCGCAATTGGCGCAACGCTCCTTCTACGAAGAACTGCTCGCCGCCGACGTCAGCATCCACCTTTACCAGCCCCACTTCCTGCACGCCAAAAGCCTGACGGTCGACGACCACATCGCGGTGGTTGGCTCTACCAACATGGACATCCGTTCATTCGCGCTCAACGCGGAGATCAACCTCTTGGTCTACGACCAGGTGTTCAACGAAGAGTTGCGTCGGATCCAAAAGCGCTACGTCGAATGCAGTGAAACGTTGCGGTTAGACGTCTGGAGAAGGCGTTTGCCGGCGTCCCGCGTCGTGCAAAATACCGCGCGCTTGATGGATTCGTTTCTGTAAAGTCTCTCGTCTCTCGTTTCTGGCCCGTCGTTCTGAAGCATTTGGCGCGAGACGTTTCCCATTTGCGGTTTGCCGCTTGCCGTGGACCGCCGCCACCGCCTGAAGATCGGTAGGGCAACGCGAGTCTAACTTTACCCGCCGCCGTGCCGAGGGAAGCACGGGCGTCCCGCGGGTCAGCGTAGCGCCGGTGTCCTGCGGATAACCGGAGACGCCGCCTCTCAGGGGCCAGCCGGAGCCAAGGCGAAAGCCGCAGCCCCGTGACGGAC
>CAXUNV010000059.1:0-12422 GCA_964252355.1 uncultured Chthoniobacterales bacterium
CCGCGCCCCGCCCCCCCCCCCCCCCCCCCCCCCGCGGCCATCCTGCGACGATGCGGCCGTCTTCAGCGGGCCGGGTTTTCACCCCACCGGGTCTTTCGGCGGGCGGTGCCCCACCCGGGCGAATCTTCGCCCCGCCGGGTCACCCTTGGATCCAAGGCCGGCCGGCAACCGGCAACCGAAAACCGCGCACCGGCAACCGCGCCCCGCGCCTTGCATCCCTGGCGCGGGTGACGTAAAACGGACCGCTTGAGCAAGACCGTCGCCCTCATCCCTGCGCGGTGGGGCTCCGCGCGTTTTCCGGGCAAACCACTGCACGGCATCGCCGGCAAGCCGTTGGTGCAGCACGTCTGGGAACGGTGCCAAGAGGCCGGGGTGTTCGGCCAAGTGATCGTGGCCACCGACGATTTGCGCATCGCCGAGACGGCGTTCGCCTTCGGCGCGGAGGTGGCGGTCACCTCGCCTGAGCACCCAAGCGGGACCGACCGGGTGGCGGAAGTCGCGCGCAAGCTTAAAGATGCGCGCCTTATCTTCAACGTGCAGGGCGACGAACCCTTGATCGATCCCGGCCTGCTGGCCCAACTCGCCCGCAAACTCGCCCGCGACCACTCCGCCGACCTGATCACGGCGGCGACGCCCTTGGCGCCGGCCGAAGCGCTCGATCCCAACTCCGTCAAGGTCGTCCTCGACCGCAAAGGTGCCGCGCTCTACTTCTCGCGCAGCCTCATCCCTTACGCGCGGAACCCGGCGCACGCCCGCTATTTGAAGCACCTGGGCGTTTACGGCTACCGCCGCAAAGCGCTCCTCAACTTCGTCCGGCTCAAACCCGCGCCGCTGGAAGAAACGGAACGCCTGGAGCAGTTGCGCGCGCTGCAAAACGGGATGAAGATCCGCGTCGTCGTAACCGAGACGGGGTCGGTCGGCGTCGACACGCCGGAGGACGCCGGCATGGTGGAACAACTCATCTTGGGAGGACGCAAGCGTTCCCTCCCGGTTCGCGGAGGATCCGAATGAAGTACATCTTTGTCACGGGTGGGGTGGTGAGTTCGCTTGGCAAAGGGCTGGCGGCGGCGGCGCTGGGCACCCTGCTCGAACACCGCGGGTTGAAGGTGATCATGCAGAAGTTTGATCCCTACCTCAACGTCGACCCCGGCACGATGAGCCCGTTTCAGCACGGCGAGGTCTACGTCCTGAGCGACGGGGCTGAAACCGATCTGGACCTCGGCCATTACGAGCGGTTCACCAACTGCGTCCTCACCCGGTCCAACAACGTGACCAGCGGCCAAGTCTACGAGACGGTGTTGGCCAAGGAACGGCGGGGCGACTACCTGGGTAAAACCGTGCAAGTCATCCCGCACGTCACTGACGAGATCAAGAGCCGCATCCAGCGGTTGGAGAAAGAGCAGCAGGGAGACGTCATCATCACGGAGATCGGCGGCACGACGGGCGACATCGAAGGGTTGCCGTTCCTGGAAGCGATCCGCCAATTCCAGTTGGAAGTCGGCCCGGAAAACGTCGTCATCATGCACGTGACCTTGGTGCCGTACATCAAGGCGGCCGGCGAACTGAAGACCAAACCCTCCCAGCAAAGCATCGCCAAGCTGCGGGAGATCGGGCTGCAGCCGCACGTGTTGCTTTGTCGCACCGAGAAGCCGCTGGATTTGGAGGTGCGCCAGAAGCTCGGCATGTTCTGCAACGTGCCCCTACCCGCGGTCGTCGAAGTCCGCGACGTCGAGCACACGATCTACGAACTTCCCCTCACCCTCCAAGCGGAGAAATTGGACGACACCGTGTGTCGCTTGCTACGCCTGGAGACGCCGCCGGCCGAGATGACCGAGTGGCGACGGTTCGTCCAGCGCGTCGTCCAACCCAAGAAGAAGCTGAAGATCGCGGTGGTCGGAAAATACATCGACCTCCAAGACGCCTACAAAAGCATCTACGAATCCTTGACGCACGCCGGAGCCGCCAACGACTGCGGCGTGGAGATCCTGCGGATCGATTCCGAAGATCTGCAGGCGCACGACCCAGCCAAGTTCCTCGCGCCGGTCGCGGGCGTGCTGGTGCCGGGAGGATTCGGTGAACGCGGGGTGGAAGGTAAAATCCTCGCGTGCCGCTACGCGCGCGAACAGCGGTTGCCGTTTCTCGGGCTTTGCCTGGGCATGCAGGTGGCGACGATCGAGTTTGCCCGGAACGTGTGCGGGTTGAAACACGCGAACAGCACGGAATTTGACGAGAAGGCCGGCGACCCAGTCATCTGCCTGTTGGAAGAGCAGCGGGAGGTCCGGAAAAAAGGCGGCTCGATGCGGCTAGGCAGTTGGCCCACCCACGTCGTCCCGGGCACGCTGGCTGCGAAGGTCTACGGCGCGCCGCAAATCACCGAACGCCACCGGCACCGGTACGAGTTCAACCTCAAATACCGGGAGCTGATGGAAACGCACGGCTTCGTGATCGCCGGCACCTCGCCGGACGGCCGCTTGGTGGAACTGATCGAGCTACGAGATCACCCCTGGTTCCTGGCGTGCCAGTACCATCCGGAGTTCCTGTCGAAGCCCAACTCCCCCCACCCGCTCTTCCGGAGTTTCATCGCGGCGTGCCTCGCCAGCTTTGAGTAGGCCTGCCCGGCGGAGTCGCCCAAGATGGTGTCGACGTGCGGCGCCGCGGAGCGCCGCCTCCCAAGCCTGGCTTTACCAGTATTTTGATGGTGCGGGCGCCGTCACTCGACGATCTGCAAGGCGACCTGCTGCCCGGTTCGCTCCGCCGCCGCGCCCAACAGGTTGCGCAAGGCAGTGATGGTATGGCCATTCCGGCCGATCACCTTGCCCACATCGGCCTGCCGCATTTCGATGCGGAACACCAGTTTCGGGCCTTGCTCAAGCCGAGTGATGACCACCTCTTCCGGCGCGTCAACCAACTGGCGGATGACGAACTCCAGGAAAGGTTCCACAGCACCCCAACCGTTACGCCGAAGCGGTGACCGCGGCCGGGGTCGCCGCAGCGGCTTGCGCCTTCTTGCGCGCCTTCCGGATGAAGCTCGCCACCGTTTCGCTCGGTTGCGCGCCGTTTCTCACCCAATACTCCGCCCGGTCCAAGTTCAGCTCGAAGTTTTCCCCGGCCTTCCGTGGGTCGTAACTGCCGAGATCCTCGATGAATTTGCCGTCGCGTGGGCTGCGTTTGTCCGCCACCACCACGCGGAAATACGGGCGGTTTTTCGTGCCTTCTCGTCTGAGTCTAATCGAAACTGCCATATCCTGCTTGCGCCTACGTCCCTCGGTCGCCTCACCTGCCTAGGGTTTCCGACCCGGGAACGCGGGCCATCATCTTCTTAAACTGCCCCATGTTCTTCACCAGCTTGCGCATCTGCACAAACCGCTGGAGCAGCGTGTTTACTTCCGTCACCGTCGTGCCGCTGCCGCGCGCGATCCGCTGGCGGCGCCGGGCGTTCAACACGTCCGGATTCCGCCTTTCGCCCGGCGTCATCGACAGCACAATCGCTTCCACGCGTTTCAGCTGTTTTTCGTCGACCGAAAAGCCTTTCAGGTTACCCATCCCCGGCAACATGCCAAGGATATTTTCAATCGGCCCCATCCGTCGCAACATTTTGAATTGCGCCAGGAAGTCGTTGAAGTCGAACGAGGCGGTGCGCAGCCGCTTTTCCAGGCGCAACGCCTCCTCCTCATCGATGACCTCCGCCGCCCGCTCCACCAAGGAGACCACGTCGCCCATCCCGAGGATCCGACCCGCCAAGCGCGCCGGGTGAAACGGCTCGAACGCATCGAGCTTCTCGCCGACGCCGGCGAACTTGATCGGCCTTTGGGTGACCTCGCGCATGGAGAGCGCGGCGCCGCCGCGGGCGTCACCATCCAGTTTCGTGAGCACGAGACCGGTCAACCCAAGCGCTTCGTGGAAGTGCGTGGCGACATTTACCGCCTGTTGGCCCGTGGCGGCGTCGCACACCAACAGCACCTCTTGCGGCCGCAGCTGCGCCTTCAGCTCTTGCAGTTCGCCCACCAAAGTCTGGTCAATCTCCAGCCGACCCGCCGTGTCGAAAATCTGCACGTTGCCCGCCTGGGTCTCCGCCCAGGTCAACGCCTCCTGGCCGGCCGCCGTCAGGTCGGTTTGTCCAGGTGAGGGCCGGAACACCGGCACCCCGACCTGACCGGCCAGCGTGGCCAATTGGTCGATCGCGGCCGGCCGCTGCAGATCGAGCGCGAACAGGAGCGGAGAACGCCCCTCCTTCTTCAAGAGGCGAGCCAGCTTGGCGGCGGACGTGGTTTTGCCGGCGCCGTGCAAACCGACGAGCATCACGCGCGCCGGCTTGGCCAGATCGAGCGGTGCCGCTTGTTCACCGCCCAGCAGCCGGGTGAGTTCGTCGTAGAAGATTTTGACGATCTGCTGCCCGGGCGTGACGCTCCGGAGCACCTCCTGCCCAAGCGCCTTTTCTTTGATGCGGGCGACGAAGTCTTTCGCGACTTGGAAGTGAACGTCGGCCTCCAACAGCGCCAAGCGGACCTGACGCAACGCGTCGCTGACGTTTGCCTCCGAGATCGCGCCGTGGCCCCGGAGGTCTTTGAAGATGTCCTGAAGTTTGTCCGAGAGTTGCGAGAACACGGTGCGCCACCCTACGCCGACGGCGCGTTCTTCGCCACCGGCGCGCCGTTGCCGTCGACCGTGAAGTTCCAGCGCGTCTCCACGCGCTTGCCGCCGGCCTTGGCCGCGATGATGACCGTGTAGGTCCGCGGAACCAAGTTTTGCGTGAACGCGTAACTGACCAACTTCGTTTTGGCGTCATACTGCGCCGGCACGACCCCGTACCCGCTGACCCGCATTTCGACCGAGCCCGGCTCGACCTCGCCCATGCTCGCGAGGTTGGCTTTGATGACGGGTTTGGGATCGGTCACGTGTTCGTCGTTCATCGGCTGCGTGACCATCGAAGCAGCCGCCAATTGGGTGGAAACCACCCCGGGCCCGACGTCGCTGCCGGGGCCGAAGTCGAGCGCCATCTTGAAGACGTTCGGTTGCTTGCTCTCGATGGCGTAGCGCCCAAGCTGATCGGCCGGCGCGTCGATGCCCATGTGCTGACCGTACACCGTGAAGAGCGCCTCGTAACCGGCATCCATCGCCGTTTTCCGGACGAGTTCGTTGTGGGTACCGTAGGGAAACGCGAAGGCGGCGGTCTTGATGCCCAACTTCTCCTCCAAAATCGCCTTCGAACCGTAGACTTCGTTGTGCAACCAGGACGCGTAATCTTGCCCCTTGGGCGCGTGCCGCAAGTCGTGGTGCGACACCGTGTGGCTCTCGATGTCGACGCCTGCGTCGCGCATCTCCTCCAGTTGGTTCCACGTCATCGACTTTCCGCCCACGCCAACGTAGTTGGTGTAGATGAACATCGTGAACGGGTAGCCGTGGGCCTTGAGGACCGGCCACGCGACCGCGTAGCCGGAAATGTAGCCGTCGTCGATGGTGATCACGCAGCTCTTCGGAGGAATGGATTTCTCGCCCCGGCGCCAAGCGAGCAGGTCTTTCATCGGGATCACGCCGATCCCGTTGTCTTTGAGCGCCTGCATCTGCACTTTGAAATCGGCCGGCGAAATGGCCAGGCTGTCGCGGGGCTTATCCTCGAAGCGGTGGTAGCAAAGCACCATCACCTTTGCGTTTCGATCGATGGGCGGCAGCGGCGTCGGCGTGGCGACCGCCACCGGGGTGGGCGTGGGCGCGGCGGCCGCCTCGGTCCCCTTGCCTGCCGAGGAAGAAGCCTTCTTACAACCAGCTACCAGCAACGGTAACGCCAAGATCAACGCGAGAGCACCACGACGCATAGACAAAGTGGACACCGAGGATAAACACGCGGCTGCCGATTGCAAAGCTTTAGCCGAAAGGAAATGGCGGGGACGAGATTGCGGGGGACGTGTCTCTCGTCCCCGGTCTCGGGTTGGGCCGGACGCCTGCGCTCCCCTCAGCCTTCCCCCGCTTCCGCCTCGATGCCGAGCGCGGCGAACGTCGCGTCGACGTGGCGGAAATGGCGCTCGAGTGAGCAGCTCGCATCGATCTCCGCCGGGGAGAGCACCGCGGTGATCACCGGTTCTTCCTTCACCTCGTTGAGGAACGTGCCATTCCCCTGCCACGCGCGCATGGCGGCCCGCTGCACCGCTTCGTAAGCCTCCTGGCGTGCCACGCCGCGCTCGGCCAAGGCGAGCAGCAACGATTGGCTAAAGTAAAGTCCGTGCGTGAGCGCGAGGTTGCGCGCCATGTTCTCCGGGTAAACCTGGAGACCTTCCACCAGCGACGTCAGCGTTCCCAACATGTAGTCCAACAGGATGCAGCCGTCGGGCAGGATGATCCGCTCGACGCTGCTATGACTGATGTCGCGTTCGTGCCACAGCGCCACGTTCTCCAAGGCCGCCACCGTATGCCCGCGCAACACCCGGGCCAAACCGCTGAGGCGTTCGCCGGTGATCGGGTTGCGCTTGTGCGGCATGGCGGAACTCCCCTTCTGGCCGGCCGCGAAGCGCTCCTCCAACTCCAAGACCTCCGTTCGCTGGAGGTGACGAAACTCGGTGGCCCAGCGGTCAATGCTCGAGGCGACCAGCGCCAGCGCGGTGAAGAACTCGGCGTGCCGATCCCGTTGCACGACCTGCGTCGACAACACGTCGGGCTGGAGGCCGAGACGGCGGCAGACGATCTCCTCAACCCTCGGATCCAAGTGCGCGTGGGTACCCACCGCGCCGCTCAGCTTACCCACCGCCACCGCTTCACGGGCACGCTCCAGCCGGATCTCGGCACGCCGGAACTCGTCGAACATGAGCGCCATCTTCAGCCCAAACGTGATCGGTTCCGCGTGGATGCCGTGGCTGCGGCCGATCATCGGCGTCTGCCGGTGCTGCACGGCCTGTCGTGCGATCGCCCGTCGTAACAACCGCACCTCACCGATCAGCGCGTCGGCACTCTCCTTCATCTGCACCGCCAGCGCCGTGTCTAAGATGTCGGAAGAGGTCAGGCCGAAATGAATCCAACGGGCCGCCGGGCCTACCCGCGCCGCCACGTTTTCCAAGAAGGCGATGACGTCGTGATTGGTGCGTTCCTCAATCTTTTGGATCTCGGGAATCGAAAAGCTGGCCCGAGCCCGGATGGTGGCCGCATCCTCTCGAGGAATTACCCCGATCTCTGCCATCGCCTCGCACGCGAGGACTTCAACTTCTAACCAGAGCTGGAACCGGCGCCGCTCTTCCCAGATGGCCCGCATCCCGGGGCGCGAGTAACGAGGAATCACGCCGCGACCGTCGGTCTAGCGGCGAGGGTTGCCAAGACGATATCCGTCCCCAACGGTCCAAAATCCCGCCGTCGTGGCCGCAGGACATTGCGAGACCGGTCAAAAGTGGCTGCGCCGACGGGAGAGGCCGACCGCTGAGCAAGGACACACGAATCCTGGACTGGGTCCACGCGCCGCTTGACAGCGGCGCCCAGACCTCAAGCGGGCCCGTGCAGCACCCGCGTGCCGTGTTCGCGGAGACGCCCGCGCGCGTCAAACCGCAGGGGGCTGACGGTCAGGGCATGGTCTTCAGCCATTTTCCGACTCCGCGCCGGAATCAACGCACCCGGGCGCGGACCTTGCGCCCGTTGTTCATCAGCCGCACTTGGCCGGATGCCAGCAAGTCCGCGACCGTGGCGACGGTCTCTTCTTGCGTCTCCGCGCAGGAACTCACCGCCAGGATCAATTCGCCCAAACTCAGGGTTCGATTCGTCGCCTTGTACCTTTTCATACCAGTCTCGTTTCCGTGCTTTCGCGATGGCCTCGGCCGGTGCCAGCACCCACCGCGATCTCCCAAGTCAATACGTCCGTCGCATTAGACGGGGATACGATCCTCCCGTTTAAATAAATGCGCCGGTCCCCCCCACAAACGGGGTATCCAGCTTGGCACGGATGCACCGTTCAGGGCGGCGCCTGAAGGTGGGCGTGGCCCGGTCAGTCCCACCGAGGTCGATTGCGTCTGAAAGATTGCAGTTGCCGGCACTGGGCTTCTGCCCAAAGGTCTCGCCCATTCCGTCCTTTATGTCCTGGCTGCATTCCTTGTTCGATTTTGTCCTGCACACGAACCTGTACCTCGCCGGGTTTACCGAGCGGTACGGCGCATGGGTCTACGTCCTGCTCTTCGCGATCATCTTCTGCGAGACCGGGCTGGTGGTCACGCCGTTCCTGCCAGGGGATGCGCTCCTCTTCGCGGTTGGGGCACTGGCGGCGACGGGTGGCCAACTCCATTTTCCCTTTTTGCTCCTCCTCCTGTCGGTGGCGGCTTGGCTTGGCGACAGCGTCAATTACCTGTTGGGTGCGGTCACCGGGGCCCGGTTGTTCTCCAACCCCACGAGCCGGGTGTTCAACCGCAAGCACCTGGAGCGGACCCGGAGGTTTTACGACCGCTACGGCGCGAAAACCATCATCCTTGCCCGTTACTTGCCCGTGTTCCGGACCTTCGCCCCGTTCGTCGCGGGGATGGCCCGGATGGATTATGGAAAGTTCCTGACCTATAACCTGATCGGTGGGGCGATCTGGGTGGTGAGCGCGACCTCCCTCGGCTATTTTTTCGGCGGTCTGCCCGTCGTCCAACACAACTTTTCGCTGGTGATCGCCGGCATCGTTGCCGTTTCGATGGTCCCGCCGGCGCTGGAAGCGGTGCGAGCTTTCCGCGGACGCTCGCAGGTCTGATCGGTGCGGCGGCCGGGGACGGCGGGAGACGGAAGGTTTCAGTGAGCGCGTTCCGTCGGATTCGGCTCTCGACCAAAGCGGCTTTTCTGCTGGCGGTAGCCGGCGGTGTCTGCTTGGTGACGTCCAGCTTTCTCATCGGCACCCGTCAGGGAAGACGGACGGCCAGCCCGACCTTGGTTAACGCGGCGCGCAGCGGCGTCCTGCTCCTCACGGTCGGCAGCGAGCCGAGCACCCTGGACCCACAACTCTTGCGCGGGATCCCGGAGCGCAAAATCGTCGACGCGCTCTTTGAAGGCTTGGTCACTTACCATCCGACGGACAGCACCAAGGCGCAGCCGGGCGTCGCCGAGAGTTGGGAACACAACGCGGATTTCTCCGTATGGACCTTTCATCTGCGGCATAATGCCCGTTGGTCGAACGGCGATCCCGTCACCGCCGAAGATTTCCGTTTCGGGATCCGCCGCGCGCTGAGCCCGGCGCTTGGCGCCCCCTTCGTCGATTACCTCTTCATCCTCGACGGCGCGCGCGATTATTACGCAGGCAAGGTGAAGGACTTTGAGAGCGTCGGCGTTCACGCCCCAGATCCGTATACGCTCATCTACCGTTTCGTCGGGCCCACCGCGTACCTGCTGGCCAACCTCACGCAATCTGTTTGGATGCCGTTGCACCGGGCTACCATCCTGCGCTTTGGGAAGATGGACGCACGCGAATCGAAGTGGACAGAGCCCGGGAAGATCGTGGGCAACGGGCCGTTTCAACTCCGCCGTTGGCGACCCAACGACGTCATCGAGGTGGAGCGCAGCCCCACTTACTGGGACCGCGCGTCGGTCCGCCTGAACGGCATGCGGTTCTTCGCGATTGAAGACCTGAACACGGCCGACCGGGCGTTCCGCGCCGGCCAACTCCACCTCACCCTGGAGGTACCCCTCGACCGGGTGCCCGTTTACCGTCGCACCCGCGATCCGGCGTTGCGCCTCCAACCCTACCTTGGCCTCTACTACTACGAGTGCAACACGACCCGAAAACCGTTGGACAACCCGCGGGTGCGACAAGCCCTCGCCTGCGCCGTGGACCGCGAAGCGCTCGTCCAAAACGTCCTGCGCGCAGAACAGCGGCCCGCCACCGGTGTGACGCCGCCCGGCATGGAGGGCTACGACGTCCGCACCGGCGTGACGTTCGATCCGGCGCGTGCCCGGCGGCTGCTGGCAGAGGCGGGCTTTCCAGGCGGCCGCGGGTTTCCCAAACTGCGGCTCCTCATCAACACCAGCGAGGCGCACCGGACGGTGGCCGAGGCCATCCAAGGGATGTGGCGTGAGGAGCTGAACGTCGCCATCGCCGTGGAGAACCAGGAATGGAAGGTCTACCTCGACTCGCTGCACCGCAAAAACTACGACATCGCCCGGGCAGGCTGGATCGGGTACGCCGACCCGGTGGCTTTCTTGGGCGTGTGGGCGACCGGCAGCGGCAACAACGACACGGGTTGGAACGATGCCCGCTACGACGCCTTGTTGGATGGCGCAGCCCACCAAGGCGATCCGGCGGCACGTTTGGCCACTTTGACGCAGGCGGAAGACTTGTTCCTTAGCCAAGTGCCCGTCCTGCCCATTTATTGGTACAGCCGCGTTTACTTGGCCCGGCCAGAGGTGCGCGGCTGGACGGCCCTGAACACGGATTTCCACGCCTACAAAGACGTCAGCTTGGAAACGGCGGAGACGTTTCCTTAAAGGTGTGGACCGCGACGGCGCGGTTGCCGGACGCCGGGTTGGCTTTCAAAGCGGGACCTCGCGGGCGACCCGGTGGGGCGAAAACCCGGCCCGCCGGATACAATGCCTTTGCCAAAAGACGCCTGCGGGGCGGTTTGAGCCGGCGACCTGACTTTGACAGCCCGCCTCACCCCCGTTCGGGCCGGCTCAAACCGCCCGGCGTCCGTTTGCCTGATGAACGGCTCGTCCCTGCCGGCCGGGTTTTCGCCCCACCGGGTCGCCCGAATGTGCCCCCAGCCGGGTTTTCGGCCCACCAAGGCGCTTCCCGCCGATAAACGGAACCCAAAACCGGCCTCCGCGCCGCGCCGCACCTTTGCGTTCGGGCGCGACCCGGCGTTACTTCCCCTTTTGGAGTGACGCCATGATCGACCCGAGCCGGTTGCAGCCGCAGATCGAGAACGTAGGACGCAGGTTGTTGACCTTCATCGACGAGGAGAAAGCCGCCGCCAACCCCTTCAAAGGCCAGAATTTCTACGGCAATTTGATGGATTGGTCGATGCGGGACGAGTCGTTCAAGACGCAGATGTTCCGGTTCGTCGACGTGTTGCCGACCTTGACGACGCCGCAGGCGGTCGTCCGGCATTTGGCCGAGTACCTGGGTGAGTCGCGGTCCGCGGTCTCCGGCCCCCTGCGGGCCGCCCTGGCCGTGGGCAGTGTCGTGCCGGCGCTGCCCGCCTTCGTCATCCGCCGCAACGTCAACGCCATGGCTAACCTTTTCATCGCGGGACGCAACGGGCGAGCGGCGTTGCCCAACCTGACTCGGATCTGGCGGGAACAGGCGCGGTTTACCGTGGACATCTTGGGTGAGGCGGTGGTCAGCGACCGCGAAGCTGACGAGTACGCCGCCCGGTACCGTGAGCTGCTGGACCTGCTGGCGGACGCGACGAAGACGTGGCGGGTGGAGGGACCTTTGGCGGCGACCGAACCGCCTCTCTTGAACGTCTCCGTCAAACTGTCGGCGCTCTGCGCGCGCATTCAGCCCAGCGATCCCGAGGGGTCGACCGAAGCGATCCTTGCCCGCCTCCTCCCGGTGGTGCGCCGCGCGCGCGACCTCGGGGCGTTCATTAACTTGGACATGGAGAGTTACAACCTGAAGGATCTGACCCTCCACGTCTTCCAACGCTTGGCGGAACACCCCGAGCTCACCGGCTACGGGCACCTCGGATTCGTCCTGCAGGCGTACCTCCGCGACTCCTTCAGCGACGCCGAACGCATGCTCGATTGGGCCAGCCGCACCGGGCGCCGGTTTACCCTGCGGTTGGTGAAAGGCGCCTACTGGGATTACGAAACCGTCGTGGCCCGCCAGCGCACTTGGCCGGTGCCGGTCTTCACCTCCAAGGCCGAGACCGACGCAAACTACGAACGGATCAGCCGGTTGTTGCTTGAGCACCCGACACAGGTCTACCCGGCGTTCGCCTCGCACAACGTCCGGACCATCGCCCACGCGATCGTCTACGGAGAGAGCGTGGGTCTCCGTCCAGGCGACATGGAATTCCAGATGCTGTACGGGATGGCGACCCCGGTCCGCCGGGCCCTGGTGCGATTTGGCCAGCGCGTCCGGGAGTACTGTCCGCTGGGCGAACTCCTGCCCGGCATGGCCTATTTGGTGCGGCGCCTGTTGGAGAACACCTCCAACGAAGGCTTTTTGCGCGCCAAGTTCGGCGGGGGAGCGTCCGTTTCCTCCCTTTTGGCTGACCCGGCGACGACGGCCGCCGCAGCCGAACGCTCCGAGACCGTGACGGCGGGCGCCCGGCCGGAACCTCCGTTCCAAAACGAGCCACCGGCGGATTTTGGGCTGCCGAAAGAACGGGAAAGCATGGCGCGGGCGTTGGCGGACGTGCAAACGCGCCTGGGTCGGTTTTACCCCGCGATCGTCGGCGGGCGCGAGCGGGCAGGCGCGGGCGCTTTGTCGTCGGTCGATCCCGGGACGCCGGCACGCCTCGGAGTGCACAAGGGCCGACACA
>CAXUNV010000059.1:12432-14215 GCA_964252355.1 uncultured Chthoniobacterales bacterium
GGGGGGGTGCTTTCCGGGGCGGCGGGCCCGCGTCGGGGCCACGGGGGCCTACGCCCGGGTCGCCGACGTGGCCGAGGCGGTCAGGGCGGCGCGGCTCGCCTTCCCCAAATGGGCGGCGACGTCGCCTCAGGAGCGGGCGCGCGTGTTGGATCGGGTGGCCGACCTTTTCCGGGCGCGCCGGCACGAATGGGCGGCTTGGCAGGTGTTCGAAGTCGGCAAAACGTGGGCCGAAGCGGACGCTGACGTGGTCGAGGCGATCGACTTTTGCACGTTCTACGCCGAAGAGGTCCGCCGGCGCGCCCGTGGCCGCCTCACGCAAGACGTGCCTGGGGAAGTGAGCGTCGAATCCGACCTTCCGCGCGGCGTCGCGGCGGTGATCGCACCGTGGAACTTTCCGCTGGCCATCCTTTGCGGCATGACCGTAGCCGCGCTCGGCACGGGCAACACCGTGGTGATCAAACCTGCAGAACAGAGCGCCGTGACCGGCGCCCTCTTCATGGAAGCCTTGCGGCACGCGGGCGTGCCCGACGGCGTAGCGAACCTCCTCACCGGGCGGGGCGAGGTGGCCGGCGGCCACTTGGTGGCGCACCCTGACGTCGACTTGGTGGCGTTCACTGGCTCCCGCGCGGTCGGCCTCCAGATCTGGGCGACCGCAGGTGTGACTTTGCCCGGCCAACGCAACTTGAAGAAGGTGGTCTGCGAGATGGGCGGCAAGAATGCCTTGATCGTCGACGCCGATGCCGACCTGGACGAAGCGGTCTTGGCCATCACCAACTCCGCCTTTAGCTACGCCGGCCAGAAATGCTCGGCCCTCTCCCGCCTCATCCCCATCGGCAGCGCCGCCGACCGGTTGCTACCCCGTTTGGCCGAAGCTGCCGCCGCCCTGCGGATCGGCTTGCCCGAAGACCCGGACACCGACGTTGGCCCGGTCATCGACGCGGAGGCTAGGGACCGCCTCAACCGTTACCGCGAGGAGGCGAGGCGCACCCACCCCGTCCTTTTTGAGGGCAGCCTGCCGCCGGGCCTGACGGGCTACTACGTGCCGCCGACGATCTTCGGCGCGGTGCCCGCCAACGCCCCGCTTGCCCGCGAAGAGATTTTTGGGCCAGTGCTGGCGGTGACCCCCGTGCAAACCTTGGACGAAGCCTTGGCCGTGGCCAACGGCACCGATTACGCGTTGACCGGCGGCTTTTTCTCCCGCAGCCCGCGACATATCGAGCGCGTTCGGCGCGAGTTGCTGGTCGGTAATCTTTACATCAACCGGGGCATCACGGGCGCCATCGTCGGACGACACCCGTTTGGCGGATTCTGGATGTCGGGCGGCGGAACCAAAGCCGGCGGCCGGGACTACCTTCGCCACTTCACCTTTTCCCGTGTGATTACCGAGAACACGTTGCGCCGGGGCTTCGCCCCGGAACGGGCCGAGGCGGCGGAGGAGTAGAGGAAGGTTCCGGATTCCGAATTCCGCGTTGCGAGTGGGGCGGGGACCCACGGGTCACCCGGTGGGGCGAAAACCCGGCCCGCCGGAAAACGCGGCCCCTTTGTGACGGACGCCTGCGGGGCGGTTTGAGCCGGCGCACGCCACCTTGCCGGCGGTTTCTCCCCTCAAAACCACCCCGGCCCGTCAACCATTATCCCCGGCCGTTCCCGTTGGGTTGCCGGCTCAAACCGCCCGGCAGACCTCCACCGTGACGGTAACTCTCCTTGGCGGCCGGGATTTCGCCCCACCGGGTCGGACGTATTTCGTGGCTTCTAGCCCACCGCGGTCCGGCGGTCCCGGTCC
>CAXUNV010000060.1:0-14054 GCA_964252355.1 uncultured Chthoniobacterales bacterium
GAGCAGCAAGCGGATTTGCAAAGAAGAAACCGAATTTCGTTAAGTTAGGAAAAGCTTGGGCGACGTGGCGCGGGCGTCCCGCCCGCCAAGGGACCGCCGGTAGGGACGGGCGGGACCCCCGCGCTCCCCTGACCAGGCCTCCGGCTTGGCGCGTGGCCGGACCTGCTCCCGATCAAGCCCGGCGGTTCTCCCCAGGGTGATCGCGGATGTGCAGTCTTCGGTTGGCGGTGAGGAAACGCTGCACCCCGGACGGCTTCCCGCCCGCACTCAACGACCAAGCTTTGTCGATGGCCTTTTGTTCGTCGACCGTCCTGCGTTTCTCCGCCAATTGGTACTCGGTCCAAGACGGCACCATCTTTTCCACCCGGTAAGTGTGCGGGTGATCAAGGCTCCCGTGCAGTCGCCAGCTGAAGGCGCCGTTCCTCAGGTCGATCAGGCGAACGGCCCGCAACGCCTCCTTAAATTCTTCTTCACGGTCCTGCTCGACGGTGAAGTCGGTGTGGATCGACACCGGCCCGTCGTGCGGCGACGGGACGTGGACGAGCTTTTGGGAAGGTCCTGCGACCGGCGCGTGCTTGAAATCGAGCTCACTGGCGAAATCGATCGACAACCGCAAAACCATGAGCAAGCTCGCCGTCTGCAGCACGCCCGCGGCGAACAGCGTCGGGGTGGTCCCCTATTGGGAGGCGGCAAAGCCCCAAACCACCCCTCCCAACGCCATCGCGCCCTGCGAGGCAACGGTCACGGCAGCATTCATGCGCGCGCGCGCCCACCCCGGCATCGCTTGCTGACTGGCGACGAACAGCTCGGAGGCACCCATGGTCCAAGCCAGGCCAGCCAGCCCAGCCGTGCCCAGAAAGGGGATCGGCGCTTTGAAGAGCGCCATGAGGAGAAACGCGGTGGCCACGAGGATGTTGGCCAACACCGTGATGGTGTTGGAGTGAAGGTGTTTTCTCGCCCGAGGCAGAACCAACATGGCGCTGACTACGGCGCCGACGCCCATGCTCGCGTAGACCAGCCCGAGCTTCGCGCCGTCGAAATGCAACTCCTTCAGTCCGACGACGGGGATGAGGGCCGGAAGGACCGCGATGAACAGCGAGAAGAGGAGGTTGCGCGCCAGTACCGTCTGGATGCCGGGCGTGTAGCGGACGTACCGAAAGGCCGTGGTGAAAGCTTCGGGAAAGTTTTCCAACGGCAGCTTCGAATCCGCTTTTTGCGACGGCAACCAGAGGATCGGGAGCAAGAGAAGAACAAAGCAGGCGGAGTTCAACGCAAACACCCCGTTTGGATGGACGAACCGCAAGAGAAAACCGCCCAAAGCCGGCCCGACGACGCTGGAGATGTTGAATTGGAGGGCGCCCAGCGTTCCCACCGACGGCAGTTCGTCTCTGGGCACGAGCTCGGGCTGAGCCGAAGTCCACGCCGGGGAGTAGAAGGAGAAGCCGACCCCGATCAGGAAGACGGCGGCCAACAGGACGTAGGGGTTGATGCAGCCAAGCCAGCCGCAAACGGCCAAGGCTCCGGCGGAGAGCGCCAGCCAAGCGGTCGCGGCAAACATCATCCACTTGCGGTCGACCATGTCCGCCAGGGTGCCGGCGGGTAGCGTGAAGAAGAAGAACGGCAACGCCGCCATGGTAGACATCAGGGAGAGAAACAGAGGCGCGTTGCTCACCTGATGCATGCTTAAAGTCGCCGCGGTGTCGTGTGCAGAAGCGCAGACGCCGGAGAGCACGCTGCCGAGCCACATGCTCCGGAAAGCCGGGTTGCGAAGGGCAATCCAGGTGGAGGCGTTGGCCATGGATAGGCGTCTCGATTAAGCGGTCGGTCGGGAACGGCTGGACCCAATGACGGGTGCAGGCCGTTTGTGCCTGCCCTAGATCGCCGGTGCGGGGTGCGTAGACGGGGCCGATATTTACGTCGCTGCGCCCGCGCGAGTCCCCACGCCACGGTCTCGAGCGGAAATTTTCAGGGGATTCGGGCTGGTGCCGCCCGCCTGGAGGTAGGCTACGCGGCAGAAAGGCGCGCCGATGTCTCCTTCTCGCAGAGGCTTGCCGACTTAGGGCTTTGGTGGGTGCCAACGCGCGGTCAGCTGGGAGTCGACGATGCGCCGGTCTTGGGTCAGCAGCGGCAATTTCCGTGCGCGGGCGCTCGCGACGATGATCCGATCGGCAGGGTCACGGTGAAAGCTTGAGGGAAGCCGGGTCAGTTCGAGCGCGACGGCACGATCCACCGGTACCAGCCTGACGGTCTGCGGGTGCGCCGCATGGTCTAACCACTCCGCAAACGGCACGCGCGTCGTCCAGCGTCCGAGGGCGAACAAGGTGGCGACCTCCTACAAGCTGATGCCGCTGAGGAAAGGGCGCTCCGCCTCAGGCAAACCATCCAACGCGGATCTTTCCCGAGGCCCGAGCCTCTCGTCGCCCTCCAGCCACCAGATCCACGCGTGCGTGTCTAAGAGCGGGCTCATGCCCGAAAGGCGTCCACGTCTTCCTCCGCGATGGCCGGCGCGAACGGGTCGCCAACAAAATGCGACTGGCCGCGCAACCGCAGCCAGGGCTTCTCTTCCGAAGGATCGTTTTCGGCGACCAGACGCGCCACGATCTTGCCCCGCTTGCGGATGATGACGGTGATGCCCTCGTCATGCACGCGATCGATCAGGGAAAGGCACTTGGCCTTGAAGTCGGAGGCGTTGATCTCCATGTGACCAGTTTACCTGACCAGTCACAGCGCCGTCAAATGGCGTGGGCGGCTGGATTGGCAGCCGTCACGCGGGATCGCGCCCGGGCGCGCGCCAAACCTCCCGGCAACCACCCCGGGGTGGGGCGGAGGTTGAGTCCCCGATGGAAAGCCCGGGCGAGCTTGGGGCTTCGGGCTTCACGCAGGAGGCCGGTCTGGACAGGTTGAAGCGCGCCGCGCAACCTCCTGACCGATGGCTGTTTTTGCCACCGTGCTGCGCGCTCTGGCCTCTTCCGGGGCGCGCTACTTGGTGATTGGCGGGCATGCCGTGACGCTGCACGGTCATCCACGCAACACCTTTGACCTCGATCTCTTGGCACCCGAAACGTGCCTCCCCGACCTAAGGGGAGCGCTGGAACGGCTAGGTTACCGCGAGTTCTTTTCGACGGACGCCTTCCTCCAGCTGCAACCGCCGTCCCGGTTGCCGCCGGTCGACCTTATGATCGTCGACGGCGAGACCTTCGACCGGCTCGCACAGACGTCGGAAACAGGCGAATTGGATGGGAAAACGGTCAAGGTTCCGGACGCGTTACGGCTCATCGCGTTGAAACTTCACGCGGCGCGCGACGCGCGTCGCACCAGCCGTGAAGTCGATTGGTTGGACGTCGCCCGGATCCTCCAAGCCAACCGGATCCCGTCTGCAGACCGAGCGTTTCAGGAGATCCTGCAACGGTATGGCGGACCTGTGGCGGACCTGAAGCACCCAACCGGCTCCGGACCCTGCTCGGCGGAGAGTGACCCATCCTATGCATCCTTGCGCCTGCCGGTGCTACGGGAACCGTTGCGGGAATGGCATGATCTTGACCCGGAGATGACGATCGCCGCTTCCGAAGCGTTGATCGAAGTCGTTCGCCACCAACCCGGGTTCGAAGCCGAACGTCTCGCGCGCAAGGTGCCGGTGCGGTTCGTTTACCGCGGGTGAGGGAAGGAGAGGGGAGCGGGACGGGGCGTTGCGCAAGGTGAGACCGCGTCCCGCGGAAGGTGCTTGCGCCGATGCTGACCACCGGGTCACCAAGCAGCACGCTGAGTAATGATGTTGCGGTCGAGCAGCCTCACTCCTCGCGACCGGGCAGCGGCCGGTCCCACCACACTTTACGCTGCCACCGGGTGGGGTCGGGAAGGTTCACGCGACCATCGGGCTGCGGTTCAAGGATGACGGTCACGGTGCGCAAGCCTTCAAAGGACCCAGGGGCTCTAGCCCGTTTGCAAAAACAAAACCTTGCGGCGAGTGGGGTCTGTAAGGACAAGCAACCCAGGCCGATTCCGGTTGGGCCTCTTGCAAAAGCGTTGGTGGCGGCGAGGAGACCGGCCAGACTGCTGGTCATGCCGGCTTACATCATCTCCGAGCTCGTCGTCCGCGATGCGGACGCCTTTCAAGCTTACCGCACCCGGGCGGCCGAATCGATCGCGGCGCATGGCGGCCGCTACCTCGTCCGGGGCGGCCGGTCCGAGCTGCTGGAGGGCGACGGACCGCCGCCGACGTTTGTGGTCGTCGAATTTCCCGATCTCCAGCAAGCGCGGGTCTGGTACCGCTCGGCCGAATACGCGCGGGCGCTCGAAAGGCGCGACCAGGCGCTCAGCCGTCGGCTTAGCTTGGTCGAAGGAGTTGCCCGGCAGGAGTGAAGGGGCGCGCATTTGAAAACGGCTGGTGTTGGGCGGGGTGCGTGATCGCTTGCGGATCACGGCTCCGTGAACCTTTGGAGCCGCCGATCGTTCGGATGGTCAAAAGGGCCTTGAACCCAGGCAAGGGTGAACCGCGGGTGGCGGGGGTTGAGGAGGCAGTTGAACTCTTCGGGAACAACGGCGCTTGGTACCAGCAGGGCGGCCCGGCGCCGCGGGTCTTCACAGAACCGGCGTCCCACCTCGCGGCTGGCCTCCGCGGGAGGGTGAACGTTCCAACGGTCGGGAACGTCGCGAATCGTGAGGCGCTCAACCTCACCGTCGGGCACGTCGGCGATGAACAGGGGCATCGAAGCGGGCATCCGGGCAGGGATGTGGACGATCACCTCGAGCAAGGCCAAAGCGATGGAGGTGCTCGTGTAGACCAGGGGTGTGCCAACCGGATTCCACCGGCCGGCGAAGTGCAAACCGCCTTGGCCGCTGAACGCGGCCCCTTTTGTCGCCCAACGGGGTTTGGTAAAACGGTAAACCCTCAACGCACGCCGCTCAGAAGTAGTCGTTGTGCTCAATGGCCCCGAGCAGGTTCAGGACCTCTTGCGTGCCAGGTTCGGTGTCGAGCAGGTCGATCGGCCTCGCCCCGCCAAGGCCGTAGGCGGCTTCGACCAACCACTGCCTCGCTGGTTCCAGCCCATCCAAAGCCGTCACTGCGCGGGCAAAGACGGTTTCCACCCGCAAAATGCGGTCGCTTTCAATCGGGGTCAGGCGTTCGGTACGGTTGCGCAGGGTCCGTTCCACCAGCCCGACCGCGCGGGCAAGGTCTCCCCGCCCAAGGCCGGTGCGCCGGGCGAGTTCATCCACCTCTCCGACGGGCAGGCCTGCGCGGATCCGTCGAACCTCCTCAGGAAGGTCCGCGGCTCGGCCCGACGCCACCGAGCGTGCCGGGCGAGCGGACGCGGCAACCTCCTTTTTGGGCGCGCCGTGGTGGCCGGCCGCCGGGCGGGGGTCTTTCGGCGGGGCGACCTCCATCCCGTTCGCCACGGCCTCGCCCTGCTTGGTCTTGCGTCGACTCGGGAACGCGCGGCGTTTTTTGGCGGCTTCCATGGATCGATGCTATGGAAGATTTTCCGGTGTACAACGGCAAAATTTCCCAAACGCAAGGAAGCCGGCGCGGGTTGGATCAGGTCCGCGCGCGGCAGTCCCGGCATGCTACAACTGCGCGAACAGCAGGGCGATGTAGGCCAAGAACACCAGCCCGAGAGCGGGCACCAGCCAGCGGTGAAACCACTCGCGCCGCACGATCGCCGCCGTGATTGCGGCAAGGCCGAAGAGGAGGTGAAACACCCCGTTGATCCGGTCTGGCAGGTGCCCGGAAAGCGCGAGCTCCTTCGCCGCGCTAAAGACCGTGGCCGCAAGGAGGGCACCGTAAAACCAGCGCTTGTGCGCAAAGTAGTGCTCGCGCAGATCTACGGCGGCATCCCGGGGAACGTCCGGCAGCACCAATGCTGCGACCATGTAGATGCTGATCGCCTGCAGGGTGATGATAAAGAAGGCCAGGAACGTCCAATGCGTGCGCGTGCGCATGGCAAAACTCGCCCACCAGGCTTGGATGGCGATGAGGAGCGCGAGACCGGCACAAATCAGCGTTGGAGCATACGGTTTCACCTTCGCCCGGGTCAGGATAATTCCCCGAAAGCCCAACAGGACTTGGGCGATCGCCAAGCCGAGCACGATCGAGAGGAGGACCGAGAGGTAGCTGAAGGAGTCCACGGCGGTAAGGGCAAACCCAAGATCAACCGCAACGAGGCTAACAGAGCGTCCGTTGGCGTTGCGCCCCGTTTTTCATGAAGGTGCCGAAACCTTTGTCAGCGCAACCGCAGAACGCGCTTGGGACGTTGGCGCAACCAGTGCCCGAACCGGTGAAGCGGACCTGTTCTGGGCCCTCAGCTTTAGTTGACCAAGGCAAGCACGAAACCGTCCCAACCTTTGCTCCCCACGGTCTGCAGCGCGGTCGCGCTCAGGCGCGGCTCATTCGCCACCAAATCCAAAAACCGTCGTACGCCCCGCACCCGTTCATCTGGGGCGTCCGGGTCGGCCACGGCCCCGCGGCGCACCACGTTGTCGGCGAGGATGACCGTACCAGACCTCGCCAGCTGCAACGCCCAAGCGAGGTAGTCGGGGTAACTTTCCTTGTCGGCGTCGATGAACATCAGGTCGAACGGGCCCAGGCCGTCGGCTTGGACCTGCGGAAGCGTTTCCAACGCCGGACCCACGCGCAGGTCGACGACGTTCGAAAGCCCGGCTTGGGCGAGGTTGGCGCGCGCGACCGCGGCATGGTGCTCATCGGCTTCCAAGGTCACCACACTGCCGCCGGTGGACAGGGCGCGGGCCAGCCAGACGGTGGAATAGCCACCAAGGGTTCCTATCTCCAAGATCCGGCGCGCGCCGACCATCCTGGCCAGAAGGTGCAAAAACTTGCCTTGCGCCGGCGACACGTCGATGGCGGGCAATCCGGCCGCCGCGTTGGTGGCGAGCACGCCATCAAGGGTCGGATCCGAAAGCCCGAGCGTGTCTACTATGTAGCGGTCGACCAAAGCCCAGTTGTCTGTGTCCATGCTGGCATCGCACCTACCGGCGAGGCGGGCTCCCCTCAAGCGAAACCAAGGGGATGTTTTTGCATTCGGCTTGGGCGTTTGCCAACTTGCCAGCGGTCGCTGACGTGATTTGGCGCAGCGAATGTCCGGCCCGAGAAGCGGGTTTCACGCTCGTCGCGGTTACAGAGCCAGTGCCCTCAGCCGAAGCAGTGGTTGCCGATCCTGGTTTGGCTTTGGTGCGGCGCCGGCCCCCGTTCTACCTGATCGCGGCCGACCGCCTCATGGCCTAGCGCTGGATAACCTGGGGCGCGCCTCAACTCGTCCATGCTGACCCACGCCGTTTCCATAAGAGCCGGGCTGCGGCGACCAGTTCGCCGTTGCCGGAAGCGGTGCGCTCGTCGGGCAGGGCCGAGGTGTCCTCCAACCCGGTCCGGATGCCGTGGCCGCGCATCACGGCGCGTCGGTTCACCGCCCAGGAAGCCATGCCGTCACCGTGATGGACCTGCTCGAGCCTGACGTTGCCCTCCGCGAGGGTGCGCTCCATGGCGGCGGCAAGGGCGACGGCGTCGGCGGGGTCGGGATGCAGAAGCTCGACCAGCGCCCGTACGCAGCGTGAGGCGATCCCTGACCCGACGAAAAGGTGGGCATCGTCCAACGACAACAAACCGGCCTCGACGCCGACACCGCGCCCAACGAGCAGGTCACAGATCTCGAAGATCCCCTCTTCACCCATGTTGGCGGTTACCAAGTCAGGGAGATCCGTCCGGGCGGCGATGAGGGCTCGACGCCTCCCCGGGTCGGGCTCGATGCTCGCCGAAGTGCTGAGGGAGATCGGAACTCCGGGACAGACCGCACGGATTGCCCGCAACGCCGCCGCGCACGCCATCGCCTCGAGGGTTTGTCGGCCGCGTCCGTCGTACGGGTGCAGGTGCAGTGACTTGGCGCCGGCGTCGACCGCGGCGCGCTCCTCCGCGGCAAGCTCTGCCGGTGTGCGGGGTAACGCCGGGTGATCGCGGTCACCGTTGAGCGCCGCCTGCAGAAAGGGAGGGTCACCTGCCATGATGCTGGCACCATCATACGGTCGGCGTCTCCCGACCAGCTGGCCGCAGCCGCTTTGGGCGATGGTCTTCGGCCGCGCGCTCGGCCCGGCCGTACGGGGGGTGCAGAGTACCCCGTATCCAGTCACCTAACAGACGATAGTAACCGTCCGCCACACGGGTGGTCCGGCGACTGCCGTCCGGCGCCTCCACATATTCCGTGATGCCGTGGTCGGTGTTGGGAAAAACGAAGAGGTCGATCGGTTTGCCCCGCCGGATCAGCGCGGCGAGGCGCTGGCACGTCACCGTGCCGGGAGCCTCGCGGTCCGATCCGGCGAGCACCCAGAGCTGCGGCATTTGGAGCGACCGCACGACGCGCTCGGCGTCGTAGCGCCAAATGATCCCGAGCCCGTCGAGGCGCGCTGCGCCGGTGCGCCGCAATTCGGCGGGGTCGGCCCGGAGGATGGGTCCGGTAAACTCCCCGTTGATTTGCGCGAGCCACGCCACCCCCGCATCGCGGCGCTTCACTTCAGCCAAGCGCTGGTACCCGGAGCGGAAATGCGACGCGATGAGGGCGCCCGTCGCGTCGGTCACCTCGCGCGCGGCCGCCCAGGCGCGAGGTCCATACCCCATCCGCTTCAGCTCGGCGAGCACCTGCTCGCGGTCTTCCTCGAGCGGCGACATGACCAACCCGAACCCGACCGCGACGAAGTCAGCTTCGGTCGCCTTGGCCGCAAGGGGCGCGATCCAACCGCCTTGGCTCCCGCCGAAAAAGCCCCAACGGCCGAACCGCCCCGCTGCCAGCCGGCGCGCCTCCCGAGAGGCAGCGGCGGCGTCGGACGCCAGCAGCTCGAAGTTTTGCGTGTAATCGCCCTCCGATGCCCCGGTACCGCGTTTGTCGTACAAGAACACGGAGACGCCCTGGGCGGCCAGGATGTACGGGTAGGGCGAGCCGAACGCCGACGTCCTCTCTGAGCCGTGCAGCACCACGACCAACGGCCGGTTCGGATCGGTGGTCGCGGGCTCGATCAGCCGGGCTGCAAACTTGGCGTCCAGATTCGTGAAGCTGGCGGGCGTTTCCACCAGCGGAACCCGCGCCCACTCGCGTACCGTCCCGTCTGCGCCACGCACCCGGACGACCTCGCCGCCGCGGGCGCACTCGACGGGCGAGTCTTCGCCACCAACCACCCCGCGACGGCCGTCGAGGAACGTGAACCGGTAGTCGTCCGAGTCGCGCTTGGTGACGATGACTGCGTTTTCGGAATCTGCCGGACGGAACACGCCGGTGCGGCACGGGTCCGCGGCCCCAGGCATGCTTGAAAGCAGCAGGGCGTTCACGATCATCGGCCAGTGCTTCGCCACGCGGTCATTACACTTGAAGGCTCGCGTAAGTTTCCGATCGGGGGAGGAACCGGCGGCCTTTGTGGGCGAGGGTAACGCCGGTGTCCCGCCGGTACCGGTGACGCGGCTCTTGGAGACCAAGCCGGAATGAGGGTGGGCGGGCTGCAAGGATCGTTCGCGCCGCCGTCGGAGCGAAGCTCTAACCCCCGCCCGCAGCGCTTCGCGCAGCGTTGCGGGCAGGGCACCGCGCCGCGCGCCCGGGACCATCTGGGGGCGGCTCCGCCGGGAGGTTCTCCTCTGTTTCCCATTTGCGGGGCGCGCAGCGCCTTCGGTCAGTCTCGACGCTGCGTGCCGGGGGCGACCCACTCGCCTTTCGCGATGACGGTGACGCGCGGCGGCTCCCCGACCTGCGAGCCGGCACCGAGGCAGGCGCGCTCGTCGACTAGGGCGTGCCGGACCTCTGCGCCCGTCTCCACGCGGACGTCGTAGAAGAGCACCGAGTCGAGCACCGTGGCGCCTTTCTCTACCACGACGCCCGGGCCGAGCACGCTGCGCTCCACCCGACCGCGCACCTCGCACCCGGGCGAGAGCAGGGCGTTGTCGACCCGCGCCGTGCCGAACACGCGCGCCGACAGGCGTTGGGGCACCGCGGTCAGAATCGGCCACGCCGGGTCGTCCAGGCGCAGGGGTGGTTCGTCTGCCAAAAGGTCGCGGTGGGCGCGCCAAAGGCTCTCGATCGTGCCGACGTCGCGCCAGTATCCTTCGAGCGGGTGGGTGAACACCTGCCCGTCATCCACCAGTTTGGGCAGGAGCGCGTCGCCGTAGTCCTTCAACGGCTCTCCGCGGCCGACGAGGTCCTCCAACGCGGTGAGGAGCCGCTCGGGCTGGAACAGGAAGATTTCGGCCGCCGCCAAGTCGCTTTCCGGTTGTTTAGGTTTGTAGGCGAAGTCCGTCACCCGTCCTGTCCCCGGGTCGGTGCGCAGCAGGGAGAACCGCCGCGGATCATCCTCCGGCGGCACGGGGGTGGTGACGAGCGTCAAGGCAATGTCCGACCCGCGGGAGAGGTGGGCGTCGACCACGTCGCGGAAGTCGCACCGGTAGAGGTGGTCGGCGGAGAGGACGAGGAGGAGGTCCGGCGCGAACTCGCGCAGGAGGGTGCGCAGCCGCCAAAGGGCATCGGCGTTACCCTGGGCAAAACCGCCTTCGCCCTTGGCGTCACCGTCCTTTTCGGCGGAGGGCGGCAGGAGGAGCAGACCGCCGTGGGTGCGGTCCAAGTCCCACGGGCGGCCGTTGGCGAGGTGGTCGTTGAGGGAGTGGAGTTCGGATTGTTCAACCACCCAGACGTCGCTCAGGCCGGAATGGAGGCAATTGGAGAGGGCAAAATCGACGAGCCGGTGCGTGCCCGCAAAAGGCACCGCGGGTTTGGCGCGGTCCGCCGTCAACGGCCCGAGCCGACCCCCGGCGCCGCCGGCCAAGATGAGGGCGAGGACCTTGGGTCGGGGTTTCATGGCGGGGCGCCGACTCCTTCGCACTTGGCGTGGTCGCTGGCCTTCTTTCTCCTCGGTTCCGCCGGGAAGGGAACCGGCGCCCTCAGCCGGTTTGGCGGCCTTAAACGGCGGGCGGAAACGCCGGACAGACCACGGACCGCGCGACTTTGCCACTGGCCGTGTGGAACGTCATCGCCCCGTCCAAGTCGCAGAACCAGACTTCGGTCGCGCCCGCCTCGAGGTACAAGGCGCGCTTTTCGTCCATCTCGGCCGCGGTGTTGGACGGGGACAGCACTTCGACGCAGACGTCCGGGGCGCGGAGCAGGCACGGGCCGGTATCCAACTCCGAAAGGCGACCCTCCGCGAGCCACGCCGCGTCGGTGACTTTGACCCCGTCGGCCGTGGAAACGGCCGTGTCGGCCAGGGCGTCGCCCTCGGGCATCAGCGCAATGAGCCGCCTCAGGATGCGAGAGACGCGGCGCGTGTGGTCGTTGGCTGGGGGCGGCGACATGAGAATGCGTCCAAAACGATCAGTCTCCAGCCGGTGGGGCAGCCGGGCCAGTTCCGGGTCGCGGCCGAGTTCTTCCCACCGCTGCAGGTTGAAGTCGCGCTGATCCTCGAGCCGGGGCAATTCGACGGTCATGGGCAAGGGTAGCGTACGGATGGCGGGAGGCGGTTCAAGGCCGCCGCCGGCGGAGGTCGGGCCGCAGGTAAAGGGTGCGGTGGCCCAGGTCGATGATGGCACCATGAGCCCAAAGCAGTTCCGCCCCAAGCAGGCCGCCGAACGCTTCGCCGGGTTCCACGCCCAGGGCGGGCACGTCGGCAAACCCCACCCGCACGTCGCTCACGTCGTGGTCGCCCAGTTTAAAGCCCGGGACCGCGGTGGCGTCGTAACGCGAGTCTTTCATCCCGGCGTATGGGCCCGCCACCCGGACGTTGGTCAGTTCGACGGGGATGCGTCCCTTGCGTTGGATGGAACGTTGCAGAATCGTGCCGCCGGCCCCGGTGTCGACGATGAAGCGGTACTTTTCGCCGCCGATGGTTCCGCTCACCAGCAGGTGGCCGTGTGGACCCACCGTCATCGGGACCGCGGTATAACCGAGTTTTTCGTAGTTTTCGCGGGCGACAGGCAAGGTTCCCGGCTGCAAAGAAAGGAAGATCTGTTGGGTGCGACAGTTGATCACGGCGCCGTGCGGCGTGAGCGCGTCCAACCCCAGCAGGCCGCCCTTGGCCAGCGGACCGCCGATTTGTGAACTGCGCTCGTTGAGGAACGCGTCGATGCTTTCCACCACCAACGGCCTCGGTCCGACCTCCACCCCGGCCACCTTGAAGGACGCGGCGACCACGACAGGATAGTCTCTCCCCAGGTTTTTGACGGTGTGCGGGATGTCTGGGGCGGCAGGAGATGGCAATTTGAGGCGGGCTTGCTGGCTGTTCGAGAGCAAGCAGACGGGCGCGCCCGTGTCGACCAACCACCATTTCGGGGTGTCGCCGTTGACCGACACGCGCACGAAAAGGTCGTTGTGGTCGCCGCGCACGGCTTGCGCGACGCCGATGCCGGCTGCCTCGGCTGCTGGGACCAAGGTGGGCGCAAACAGGGCCGCGGCCAAGGCCCACCATGGGGCAAAAAAGCGTCGGTGCGGGTTCACCGGAAAGGGCGCATAAACCAAGTCCACGCGAATGTCGAAACCATTTTTTGAACAGTTCGGACGTTGGCTGGCTGGCGCGGGATTGCATCCGGAGCGGTCAACACCGCGCACCTATGACAAGGAAAAACCTGCACGCGCCCCATCCATGCATGCCAACTCCGTCCGCCTTTTGTCCTCCGTGCAGGTGAAGGCAGCCGACCGTGCGGACGAGGATGGGTCGCCGCACTTTGTCCCTTCCGCCGAGCCGAGGGACGACGTAGGCTCGAGAGAGGTCCGGCAGACGGCCTCGCCTATGCAGCGGTCGGAGGAACAAATGGCGGAAGCGGAATGGCTCCGGAGGATGGCAAAGGGGGATGAGGGCGCGTTCAGCCATTTCTACGACCGGTTCGGCGCCGCGCTCTTCGGGCTCTGCGTCAAGATGCTGCGCGACCCGAAGGAGGCGGAGGACGCCTTGCAGGAGGGTTTGGCAGAAATCTGGCGTTCGGCCCACAAGTACAATCCGGAACGTGGCACACCTTTCACTTGGGCGGTGACGGTGGTCCGCGGCCGCGCGCTCGACCGTCTTCGCTTGGTCGGCCGCCTGAGCGGCGCGGTCGAAAAGGCGGTCGAGCGTGGCTACGAGGTGGACAACGTCGACTTTGCCTCGGCGGAAGAACCGGTCTTGCGCGAGCGGCGGGAGCGGATCCGCGGCGCGGTCGGCCGGTTGCCGGAAGAACAGCGCGAAGCGATCGAACTCGCCTTCTTCGGCGGCTTGACGCACCAGCAGATCGCGGAGCGGCTCGCGTTGCCCCTAGGGACCGTGAAGGCCCGCATCCGCCGCGGGCTCCTGCGCGTTCGCGACATCCTGGGGGAGGACGTCTGATGGACGACCGCGAAGAGGAACGCATCATCCAATACGTCTTGGGGGAGCTCACCTCTGACGACGCGTTCGGCGTGGAAACGTTATTGAAGCGCAACCCGCAAGCCAAACGATTTGCGACCGAGATGCGGGACGTTTTGGGTTCGGTAAGCCTGCTGGCGCCGCCGGCGCCGCCGCCGGATTTGGTCGACCGGGTCCTGGCGAGGGAGCGTGAGACGAAGGTCGTGGCGTTCCCGTTTTTGCCTTGGGCGGTGGCGGCCGCTTTGGCTGCTGCCTTGCTGGTGGCGGGCATCGACCGTTACCGCTTGGTGAGCGAGGTGCGCGACCTGCGGGCCGCCGTGTCGTCCTCCGCCTGGCAGATCGCCACCCTCCGTTCGCAGCTGCAGGAGTACCGGCAGGCGACCGCGGTGGTGCTTTGGAACGAGAAGCGGACGCGGGGCACCATCCAGCTTGAGAACCTGCCCCCGGCCGGCCCTGGCAAAGACTACCAACTCTGGGTGGTGGACGGCGCGGCGAAAGAGACCGTCAACGCCGGCGTGGTGCCGGTGTCGTCGGGGAATGGGCGGGTTGATTTTGCACCGGTGCACCCGGTCACCTCCGCGGCGAAGTTTGTGCTGAGCTTGGAACCGGCCGGCGGCGTGCCGAAATCGGTCGGGCCAGCCGTGCTGGTCAGCCAGTAAAGGTTCCGGGTTCCGGGTTCCGGGTTCCGGGTTCCGGGTTCCGGGTTCCGGGTT